>JAPLKI010000016.1 GCA_026388155.1 Elusimicrobiota bacterium | reverse complement strand
CCCTCCACCCCGTATTGAGGGGTGGAGCCTCCTCTCCGCTACTGGGGCGCAGCGGGCAAACCCGCCGTCACCCCCTCCAATTATTCCCACGACACAATGGTATCCTTACTAACCTTGTTGCACTAGCACCTTGAATGTGCCTTACAGGGTAAAAATGCTATACTTTAACTATATTCTTCAGATTTCCACACCCTAAATGACTAAGGAGAACAACAATAATATGTCTAAAAACATGACAGCGATGGACGGCAACACGGCCGCGGCCCATGTGGCACACGCGACCAACGAGGTTATAGCCATTTACCCTATTACCCCGTCCTCAGTGATGGGCGAAATTTCCGACGCCAAGTCGGCCAAGAATGAAAAGAACATCTGGGGCACGGTGCCGCTGGTCATTGAAATGCAGTCCGAAGGCGGCGCCTCGGGCGCTGTGCACGGCGCGCTTACCGCGGGCGCCCTTACCACCACTTTCACGGCTTCACAGGGACTGCTGTTGATGATACCGAATATGTACAAGATAGCGGGAGAACTGACCTCGACCGTGTTCCATGTGTCGGCCCGCGCTATCGCTTCCCACGCGCTGTCCATCTTCGGAGACCATTCCGATGTGCTGGCCTGCCGCCAGACCGGCTGGGCCATGCTGGCATCGGCCAACCCCCAGGAAGTCATGGATTTCGCCCTTATAGCCCAGGCCGCGTCGCTTAAGTCGCGCGTGCCGTTCCTGCACTTTTTTGACGGCTTCCGCACCTCCCACGAGCTGAACATGGTGGAGCCGCTTTCTTTTGAAGCAATGCACGGAATGTTGAGCGAAAAACTTATAGCCGAGCATAAGGCCCGCGGCCTGAACCCTGAACACCCCGTTCTGCGCGGCACAGCCCAGAACCCGGATGTGTTTTTCCAGGCCCGCGAAGCCTGCAACAAGTATTACACGGCTGTTCCCGCCACGGTTAAGGAAACCATGGACCAGTTCGCGAAGCTGACCGGCCGCAAATACGGCCTGTTCGACTATGTAGGCGCGCCCGACGCGGAAAAACTGGTCATTGTAATGGCCTCCGGCGACGACACCGTGGAAGAGACCGTTAATCACCTTATCGCCAACGCGAAAGAAAAAGTCGGCGTGCTTAAAGTGCGCCTCTACAGGCCCTACTCGGAGGCCGATTTCATTAACGCACTGCCTAAAAGCGTAAAATCCATAGCGGTGCTTGACCGCACCAAGGAACCTGGTTCCATAGGCGAACCCCTTTATCAGGATGTGGTAACCGCCTGTGCCAACGCTTTCAAAGCCGGAACGCTTAAAACAATGCCGCTGATAGTGGGCGGCCGCTATGGTCTGGGTTCCAAGGAATTCACCCCTGCCATGGCCAAAGCCGTTATAGAGAACCTGTCCGCCAAAAAGCCGCTTAACGGCTTTACCGTGGGCATAAAGGACGATGTCACCAACCTAAGCCTCCCCTACGACGAGAACTGGGCCATAGAGAGCGCCGATATTTTCCGCGCGCTTTTTTTCGGATTGGGCTCCGACGGCACCGTGGGCGCCAACAAGAACACGATAAAGATCATCAGCGAAGAGACCGGGCAATACGCGCAGGGCTATTTCGTATACGACTCAAAAAAAGCCGGCTCAATGACCGTGTCGCATGTGCGCTTCGGCAAGAATTATATCCGCGCACCGTACCTGGTCTACAAAGCCCGCTTCATAGGCTGCCACCAGTTCAGCTTCCTTGAAAAGTATGAAATGCTCGACAAGGCGGAGAACGGAGCGGTGTTCCTTATCAACAGCCCCTTCAAGGCTTCCGAAGTCTGGGACCGTATACCCGTTGAGGTTCAGGAAAACATAATAAAGAAGAACCTTAAGGTTTACGTCATCAACGCCTCCGAGATAGCCAACGAGACCGGCATGGGCGCGCGCATCAATGTGATAATGCAGACCGCCTTCTTCGGGATTTCCGGCGTTCTGCCCAAGGACGAAGCCGTGGCGGCCATAAAAAAATCCATAAAAAAGACTTATGCCGCGAAAGGCGAAGAAGTGGTTAATAAGAACTTCGCCGCCGTGGACCGGACGCTTGCCGCCATAGAAGAAGTAAAACATTCCGGCAAGGCGACTTCAAAAATCAAGCGCGCCTGTGCGGTGGAAGACTTCCCCGCGTTCGTGCGCAATACCCTGTGCGAAATGATGGCTTTTAAGGGCGACGGCCTGCCGGTGTCCGCCATGCCCGTGGATGGGACCTTCCCCACGGCAACTTCGCAGTACGAGAAACGCAATATAGCTCTGGAAAGCCCGGTATGGGAGGAAAGCCTCTGCATACAATGCGGCATCTGTTCTCTGGTCTGTCCGCACGCAGCTATAAGGATAAAGGGCTATGACGGAGCCGAACTTTCAAAGGCTCCAAAGTCCTTTAAGTCGGCCGACGGCAGGGGCGCCCTTAAAGGCCTCAAGTTCACCACCCAGGTAGCCGTGGAAGACTGCACAGGCTGCGGCGCCTGCGTTTACAATTGCCCCGCTAAAGAAAAGAAAGAGGCGAAGGAAACCGGGCGCAAGGCTATCAATCTTCAGCCCCAGTTCCCGCTGCGCGAGCCGGAGCGCGAGAACTTTAAGTTCTTCCTGTCGCTCAAAGACACCGGCTCGGCCAAGGTCAACCGCTACAGCGTGCAGGGCAGCCAGCTGGTGCGCCCGCTGTTCGAATTCTCCGGCGCTTGCGGCGGCTGCGGCGAAACGCCATATGTTAAACTTATGACGCAGCTGTTCGGCGACCACCTTACCGTGGCCAACGCCACCGGCTGTTCCTCCATCTACGGCGGCAACCTGCCCACTACGCCCTACTGCGCCCGCGAGGACGGCCGCGGCCCTGCATGGTCAAATTCGCTGTTTGAAGATAACGCCGAGTTCGGCTTGGGCATGCGCCTGGCTTATGACAAGCTGTCGGAAGAAGCCCGCGAACTGCTGACCCTTCTGAAAGCCGGCCCGCTTAAAGCTCAAGCCGCCCTGGCGGATGAGATACTTAACGCCAATCAGGAAGACTGGGCGGGCATAGAGCAGCAGCGCGGCCGCGTGGCCGACCTGAAAAAGGCCCTGTCCTCCGCCGGCGGAGAGCAGGCCGCGCGCATGCTGACGCTTGCCGATTACCTGATAAAAAAATCCGTATGGATACTCGGGGGCGACGGCTGGGCCTACGACATAGGCTACGGCGGCCTTGACCATGTGCTGGCCAGCGGCCGCAAGGTGCGCGCCATGGTGCTGGACACCGAAGTATATTCCAACACCGGCGGGCAGATGTCAAAATCCACGCCGCTTGGCGCGGTGGCGCTGTTTGCCGCCGGCGGCAAGCCGCTGCCGAAAAAGGACCTGGGCATGATCTCCATGACCTACGGCAATATCTATGTGGCCCAGATAGCCATGGGCGCCAACTATCTGCAGGCGGTCAAAGCCATGGCTGAGGCCGAAGCCTTTGACGGTCCCTCCATAATAATAGCTTACAGCCACTGTATAGCCCATGGCATAGACATGCGCTCCGGCATGAACGAGCAGAAGAAGGCTGTGGCCTCCGGCCGCTGGCCTCTCTACAGGTTCAACCCGGCTTTACGCGCGCAGGGCAAGAACCCGCTTACCATAGACAGCACCGCTCCCAGTATTTCAGTGGAGGACTTCATGATGGGGGAGAACCGTTTCCGGACTCTGCATAAGTCCAACCCGGAAACGGCCAAGCGCCTGCTTAAGCTTGCGGAAGCGGAATACAAGTGGCGCCTGAGCGTGTATAAACAGATAGCCGAAATGCACTGTGATACGCCCAAGGTCGAAGAAAAAGTAGCGGCTTAAGCCTTACTATAAGGAATAAAGAGGCGGGAGGTAAAAAACCTCCCGCCTCTTTTCTGTTCTATTGCCATTTTTTCCCCATTCCAGCTAGGCCATACCGACCCTTCCCTTTTTTCATCGTACTTGTGTTCTGTGAGCGTGTGTCCGCATGGGTCCAAAGGCCCATAAGAGTATAGGCCTAAATATCTCGCCGTTCTGGGCCTTTTGTTGCTTATGGCTTTGACCGCACTGCCTTATACTCTAATAGAAGCACGGAAGCATTTAGGAGAAAAAGACCAATGAAAATAAAACTCGCGAAGCTTGCAGCGGTTCTTTTCCTTTCACTCTCTCTTGTCCAATTCCTTTCAGCCGCTGAAAGCGCCATAGGCCAGCGGCAGGCCCAGAACAACGGCGGCGAAGACAAACAGGGATTTACAGCCCCCGTTTTTACAAAAAATGAAGTTGACTATGCAAAGACCGACCCCGCGTATTTCACTATCGATACATCTACAATTAAAGTAACCCTGCGGGAAGTAAAAGAAGAGCCCAATATGTCTTATGTCAATATGAATGAAATTTCCAGCGAAAATAAAGACATCCTTGTGACCATAGACAGCATCATCAACATCGCCTCAAAGATCTGGAAAATTATCGCTGACAACGCGCCCGTGGTAAACATTGACACCAAGTACGCCGTAGCCTACCCTGAGGGCATAACTTCCGCCACCCAGCTGGCGCAGTGGAGCAAGCCCAAAAGTTATGTTTACGGTTTCTACGCGCAGAATCTGTACGGCTCAAAAATGATAGATGTTGAATACAAGGCCACTTACACTTACGGCGGGAACTATAAAGGCGTGGGCAAATTTCTTACGGCCGTAACCGTGGTGCCCACCAAGGTGAATGTGGGCTGGGGCTACAGGTTTTCGATGAACGCCTCCGTACCCGACTCGACAATTACCAATGTGGGCACGGATAAAAACCCCATAGCCGCCATGCAGCTGAAACTTTTATGGAAAATGTCCACCGTCCTGAAAGAATCCGACGGCACGAGCGTCTATTATGTGCAGGGCGACGGTTATTTTGACGAGATCGCAAGCCCGTTCTCCAGGGCCGTGAAAATCGAGGACCTGAATTCCGCCAGTCCCCTGCTCGAGGGGAAAAAGATTTTTGAGTAAAAATAGCAGCGGTTAAAAAAAGGAGGCAGTAAAAATGAAAAAACTGTTGACCATAAGCGCGGCCATAAGCGCGCTGTTCGCGTCGGGGGCATACGCTCAGACCCTTGACCAGGCGAAGTACTTCACCATAGATGAAAATTCCGTGATGATCACGGAAGTGACGGATAAAGGCGGTACCATACCGTCTCCGGCGGACCTGCCCATGCCCCCTAACGGCCCGGTTATCAACCCGCCCATGACCGACCCCGGAACTCCCGGAACCCCCGGAGTTGGCCTTGGAGATATAAACGGAGTTATCGGCACCCTGGACAACATAGTGAACCTGGCGCAAAAGATATGGGACATTATTCAGGCGAACGCACCCGTGGTTAACATCACCGTCAACTACGCGAACGCCGTTCCCTACGGCACCAGTCATTGGACCCAGCTGCAGGGCTGGAGCAAACCCGCCACCAAAAAGTACGCGTTTTCAATGAAAAATGGTTTTGGCTCGCAGGTGGTTAAGGTCACTTATCAGGTGCATTACGTATATGCCGGGAACTTCCAGGGCAAGGGAAAGTTCCTCACCGGCGTTACCATTGAGCCGCTGAATGTGGAAGCTTCCTGGGGTTACAAAGTTGACCTCGTGGCGGAAGTTCCGGATTCAACCGTGGCCAATGTGGGCACCAGCGCGGACCCGGTCGCTTCCATGCAGGTAAAGCTCAGATGGAAAGTGCACACCGCCATGAAGGATATAACCGAGGAAGCCATTTATTACGTGCAGGGCGACGGCCTGCTTGAGGAGATAGGCACGCCTTTCAAAAACGGCATAGAAATTACAGGTCAGGAAAAAGCGCAGAAGCTGCAGATAAAAATAGAGAACTCGCGCTTCAACTGAACTCCGTTACTGCTTCCTTTACGCCCCCATGCCCTTAACTAAGGGCGTGGGGGCTTTGTCTTATCGAAAGGCTGAAGGCTGAGGGCTGAAGGAGGGGCGGTTTTTATTCCAGATCTTTGAGTTTTTTAAACAGGTCCCGCTGTTCCTGGGTGAGGCTGTCCGGGATGTCTATCTCGATCAGGGCGTATAAGTCGCCGCGCGCGCCGTCTTTTTTGGGCAGACCGCGGCCGGAAATCCGCATGCTGCGGCCGGTGTGGGAATTGGGGGGGAGTTTAATTGTCAAAGGGCCGTCAATGGCGGGAACGCAGATTTCCGCGCCCAGGGCCGCGTCCCAGGGAGTGGCCGTCACTTTTACTTCAAGGTCGTCGCCTTTAACCGTGAAACGCGGGTCCTCGGCTATTTTTATATTCAGGTAAAGGTCTCCTGTTCTCCCCTGGGCGGAGGCGCCCTGACCTTTAAGGCGCAGCCTTGAACCGGCGCGCAGCCCTTTGGGAATGTTGACGCTCACCTGTTTCGTTTCAGTCCGTCTGCCGGTCCGATAGGAAAAGCTCAGGTCCTTGTGGCCGCCGCATACCAGATCCTTAAGGGAAAGCTCAAGCTCTGCGTCAAGGTCAAGCCTTGAGCGCGTCTGTTGAGGATAGCCGGCCCGCTCAAACCCGCCGGCATCCCCGAAACCGCCATGCGCGGCCCCGCCAAAACCTTCAGCACCGCCGAAAATAGAATTAAAAAAATCGCTGAACCCCTCGAACTGGGAAAAATCATGCTGTCCCTGGCCCTGCCCGGTGTACTGGAAGCCGCCTTGGCGCGAGTGCTCAAAGCCGCCGCCCGGCGGGGGGGTAAAATTCTGTCCGTCGCGGTAATTCTCGCCCAGTTGGTCGTAGAGCTTTCTTTTTTCCGGGTCCGACAGAACTTCGTTGGCCTCGTTTATTTCCTTGAATTTAGCCTCGGCGGTTTTGTTTCCCGGGTTGCGGTCGGGATGATGTTTGAGGGCAAGCTTTCGATAGGCCGACTTTATTTCGGCCCCGGAGGCGGTTTTGGACACGCCAAGAACAGAATAGTAGTTGATGTATTTTGGGGGCATAGTCAAAGGGCAGGAGACAGAATTTAGAATGCAGAATTCAGAATTCCTGCTTCTGACTACTGAATTCTGACAATCCTTTGGAGGTGCCGTCTCAAAGGCCTCTGGCCATCAAACGGCCCACTGTCTACCTGAGTAGTTATCCTATTTCAGGAAGAAGAGGAAAACGGCCAGAAAGCCGCCGAAAACAAGCATTACACAGCGTTCAATTATGTATTCGTGCGCCAAAGGCATGAAATGTTCAAGCGTCCATGAAACGGCCACGGCAAGTATCACCGCACTCCAAAAAACCAACAACGGCTTCTTCATGGAAGGAGCCGGCGCGGGCGCGGAATCGTTCTGGGTTTGTGGAGGTACCGCTTGATCTTGCTGATACTGACTCTGCCCGGCGTTGGCCGCGGCGGCGGAAGGCTGCGCGGGGTTATGGGGGCTTTTAGGCTCCTTATGTCTTTTGGTCATGGCTATTTTTTTGCGGCCACAAAAGAAATGTCCTGAAAAATAACGGTAACTCCCATTTCCTTGCCGTCGGCGCCGCGCACTTGCATGGTGCTGTAACCGATTATAAGGGGGGTGCTGGCGTGCATGATGGAAATCTCAGCGCGCCGCACGGTTTTTCCGGTTTCAATGGTTTCGCGTATAACATCCCTGAGCGCGGGGAAACTTTCAAAAGCGGAGTCGTATTTCTTATCCAGGCAGCCGGGAACACTTTCAAGGTGAAGTATCCGGCCGGCGGTGGGATTTATATAAACCACCTTTCCGCTCATGTCCACGCTTACAAGTCCGCCGGTAAGGTTGTCCAGTATGCATTGGTAATATTCCTGAATATTTTTTACCATACGGATATTCTACAAAAAAACCGCGCGCGCTATTTGAATTTATCTATGAGAAAACTTCCGGCAAAATGGCTTCCGGTTATTACCAGAACGGCAAGGCTCAGATGCACGAAAGCTTCGTGAAACGGGTTCGTCCCCCGCTTGTGTTCTATGGCGTAGCTCAACCCGGCCAATATGGCCAACCCCCAGATAATGGAACAATTGACCGCCGTTCGTATCGGCAGGAAGCCGATAAGCAAAATAAAGCTGAGAGATACGCCCAACCGCGCCAAAAAATTGGTCAGCGTAGAAAGCCAGACCTCTTTGCCTTGGATGTGCTCCGATTCCAGATAGAAATGTATCCCCATTGAATCGGACAGGTTGTCCGCCAGGGCTATTACCAGTATGCTGCCTATAATGCCTGATTTCGGATGTGTCAGCGTATCCAGGCCGGTAATAAGCGCCAGGCTCGTGATGACAGCGGACGTGATGCCGAAAGAGATCTTGGTCTGATACGGTCGCGCATTATCAGCCGAGACGTTTAAATTCTGCTTTTCCATCAGTTGATATCTTACATTTTTAAAACCCGCCACTCAAAAAGCGGCGGATCTTTAAGGTGTGGCAGGTTTTTCGGGGACCACGAAGATGGACACGACGTAGGCGATGAGGCCCGGTATGATGGCCGTAAAAATCACCAGAAAAACATAGCACAGCCTTAACAGCACCGGGTCAACGTTGAAATACTCTCCCAGTCCGCCAAGCACGCCGGCAAACACCTTGTTTTCACTGCTTCTGTAAAGTCTTTTCATTTTATACTTTCCCCTTTGCGTTGTTGCCCATATCCTGCAATATTCCCGATTTGCCCCGCACTTTTTCCGAGAGGGCCAAAGTGCGGGGTTTACGGCAGTTTGTCCAGCAGCCCGGTTTCTCTCACCTCCAGCTGCACGCGGCGGCCCAGCGCCGCCTGTTCCGCTATAAATTCGTTCAGCAGGGCCAGGCAGCCGGGCCGCAGTTTTACGCAGCCGTAGGTGTCGCGCCAGCGGAAATCCGAAAGCTCGGGCCGCCCGGCGTATTCAGGGTCGGTGTGAGTTACAGGGTCGTCCCAGACGTCGGTATGCACGGCGAAACCGGAGCGTCCGTACGGGCCGTAATAATATTTAGGGTTATGGTCCAACTGCGCCGCCTGCCTGGCTTTGGACGCAGGGCCAGACGGCACGGGGCGGCGCTCGAAGAACGGCACGCCCTCACCCTGGGAACCGGCCTGAAAATTCTCAGCCCAGACCAGATCCACCGGCATAAGTGCGACGCCCGCCGGATACCAATCCCGCCATACGCCTGAAAAAAACGGACGGCGTTCCGCGTCTTTAATTTGAGTTTTGGCCAGAACAGCAGCTTCCTCCTCCGGAGTGCCCGGGCTGCCCAGCAGGGCTATCTCGTAGCGGTCGGGGGAAATATTACGCAAGTCGTAAACGCCGGGCATCGTGGCGCCGTCGGAGGAATCCTTTGGCGCGTAATAGACCGTGGCGCTTCCCAGCAGGCCCTGCTGCCAGCCGGCCACAGGGGCGGTTGAGGTAAGGCCGCGGCCCAATGCCTCGCACTGGTAAACCCCGGCCCGGCTGCCGGCCTCGATCTCAAAATTAATAATACCGGCCCGGGCGCGGTCGTTAGGCAGCAACAGCAGCGCGCGCGACACCGCTCCGCCGGGAATCCCCAAACCGTTAAATCCGAGGGTCTTAACCTTCTGGCGCAGTTCCGCTGTAAGCCCCGGCTGGGCCGGCTTGTCAACGGGAATAGAAGAAGGAATAAGCGCTTCGGCTTTAACTGCGCCGCGCTCCTCCCCGGCGCGCGCTGCCGCCGGAGCGAGAAATAAAATAACGAGCAATGATATCTTTGTCATAAATCCGCAAATTGAGTGCTGCCCGATAATTATTATATGTTTTTTGCGCTCGCTATTGAGTTTCCCGGAAGCAGATAATTATAAAACCCAGAGGGCAGACAATTGTCCTTCCGCCATAAGGGGAAACCGCATGTTCTCCTCTTGTTATTTTTTTCCTTAAAAATGGAATAAGGTGTCAATATGCCGCATAAAAATTTTTTTTGCTCAAAAAATAATTGATTTTTACGCTGAAAAGGGTATAGAATGTCGGTTGCGGATGAATATTTGCGTTTTTGATAATTCTGTCCGAGGACGGCAGAACGCAAGGAGGAAACAGCTATGCGGGAAAAATACCTATGGCTTGCTATCGCAGTTCTTGTGGTCTTAACCCTCGGGCAGGCGCGTTTCATACACAAGCACAGCCTGGCCGCCACAGAGGATCTTGAACAGCAGCCTTTACGGCCGGAGATCCAGAAAAGTTTTCACGCCGAAAAAGCCTCTGATTCGCGATGGGAGGAATTTGAAACGTGGCGCGACAAAATTAAGGGGCAGCTTAACCTGGGCACTCCCCTGCAGGAGCGGGATTTTGACGTTTTCTTTAACGACCGGTTCTTTTCAAGGGATTACAACCCTTTTACCGAGATGGAGCATATACACCGGCAAATGCGGGATGTGTTCGCGGGGCCTAAAAAGACCCTTTTTGATAATTACTGGGATAAATGGTTCGCGCAAAGGCTGGGCATTGAAGAATTTAAAGTGGATATTCTGAGGGCGAACAGGGATGTGACGCTTATCATATATGTGCCCGGTCTGATCGCCAAGATCGCAGATATCGATATAACAAATGACCGCATAAAATTATCGTTCAGCGCGAAAATCTCCTCCGAGGAAAAAAGCGCGGGCGGAATAATAAAAAAAGAGTCCTCTCAAAGCTACGTAAAAATACTGCCGATCCCGGAGGAGGCCGCGGCCAATACCGGCAAGATGGAAATAGACGGGGAGCGCGTAAAAATAAAGTTTGACCTGAAAAAGAGCGAGAAATAAAGCACTTTGTGGTTAACAGGGCGGGGAATTAAAAAGCTCCGTAAAGGGGCCTTTTGAGTAGGACACGCGCACCGCGCGGCTCCTTGGGGAAACGCGAGATGCGAAGTCGCACACGAACCTGGGAGGAGGTTCGAATCGACAGGGGGGAAAATTTAAGGCCGCCCTAAATTAAAGGCGGCCTTACTGGGTGGTAGGACGGCGCTCCGCGCGGCTCCTTGGGGAAACGCGAGATGTAAAGTCGCACACGAACCTGGGAAGAGGCTCGAGCAACAAGGGAGAAAAAATTTAGGCCACCGTAAATTAAAGGTGGCCTAAATTTTTTCTCCCCGGGTAGGACTCGAACCTACAACCTATCGGTTACAAGAGCCTCTGAATTGCTTCAGAGCTTGGACTATATCATATCCGTGGAACACTCGCTCTTTACGGACCCAGGCGCTTCCCATCCTTAACTGCGAAGGACAGTACTCCCTTTCGGGATAGTCTCTGCACCTTCCGCGATGTTGTTCGCGGCTTGGCTCAGGATTGCCCTTATTTTTTAAGGGTTTCCCTGAGTTCACCTGGTTTTTCAACTACGGTTTCCCGTAGAAGCTGCTTTCCGGCGTGAACCTCTCTGTGACAATTGGCGCACAGCATTACGCATTTATCAAGTTCCATTTTGACCCTTTTCCAGCCTCTGGTATATCCCTTGTGTGATATCCCAAAGTCTTTAACGGAAGAGTCAAGATGATGAAACTCAAGCGCTTCGCTGCACTTATTGTAACCGCACAGCCGGCATTTGCCGCCCTTATAATCCACCGCCATTTCCCGGATTTTCCTTCTCCGCTTTCTGACAGCTTCTATAAGGTATTCTCTGCGGTCACTATATCGCCGCTTGTCCCGCATCAGTCCCCGCTTTTGTCTACAGCCGATCGCTCCACCATTGAGCTACCGGGGAATATTGATGTGTTAATTATATCAAAATAATTTTCCTTATTTAAAAAAATCACGGGTTTTGCTAGGGCGTTAGAACACCGGCAGAAGTCTTTGGTAGTTTTGTTGCACTGGCACCTTGAATGCGTCTTTTAATAAAAATCGTATCAATCCTCACGGAATAAGGGTATAATATAACTACAGCGCAGAAAGAAGTGGCGCTGAAGTTAAAGAGCAGTTAAGGAAAATAATACAATGCCTAAAGGAAAAGTGAAGTGGTTTAACGATCAGAAAGGTTACGGATTCATTACCCCGGACGACGGCGGGAAGGATCTATTTGTGCATCATCAGGACATCCCCGGCGAGGGTTTCAAAACGCTCGCGGAGGGCCAGGCAGTGGAGTTCGAAGTGACGCAGAGTGAAAAAGGCCCCAAGGCCACTAAAGTTGTCAAACTTTAAAGTAACTCCTGCCTAAAAAAAGAGGCCCGCTTAACCGCGGGCCTTTTTTATGTAAAAATATGCGAATAATTCTCATACTGATATTTCTGCTTCCGGCCGCGGCGCGCGCCGGCGGGGCCCGGCCCTATTATTTTATAGAAGTGCAGAACGGCGCTTATAATTTCAAGGGCGGTATGGAACAACTGGAGGACTCTCATAAGGTGCTCCGGGAAATGGTCAAACTGGCGGACGCGCGGCATGTGCGACTGACGCTTATGTTCAGCGCGCAATACGCGGATTATATTTCTTCCGACCCGGTCCGGCTGACGGAACTGGAGAGCTGGAAACAAACCGGACATGAGATAGGAGCTTTTCATCAGGGCCCGGACACAAAGGCCTGGGATGGTTATTGCGACCTGACGGGAGAGGCATTGGAGCTGGAGCGGAAAAGAGCAAAAACAACTGAACATGCGGGCACCCACCTCGACTATTTCGCCGCTCTAAGCCGCCTGGCTGCGGAAATAAAGACGGGCTGCATGATGGACAAGGTGGACAAAAAGTTCCTGGCTGCCGCGCCGGAATACGAAGCCTGTCCTGGCCCGGACATGAAAATGGCCGGCGCGGGAAAGGCGGGTAAGGTTTTTGAAGGTGTAAATGAATTTCTGGCCAGCGCCGGCGGACCCGGAAAGGGAAAAAAGCGGCTTTCATGCTCTCATCCGGCCGACAAAGCCGGGATCGAAGCTTCAAAAAAAGCTTTTTCCGGAATGGAGAGCGGCGCTTACTGCGCGTCGTTCAAAAGTTCCCCTTCGGAATTCGGGGCCTTCTACGCCTGGCTGGGTTTCCTGAAAGACCTGGACCCTGAGGGCCTGCGCAGCCGTACCGTGGCGGGGATAGTGGAAGAAAAAATTCTGCCTGAAAAAAAAGCCATGGCAGGCCCCAAAAAACCGGATGTCGGAGTGGAAAAACCATATAAGCCCGCGTTGCCCGAAGACCAAAGAACGCAAATCCCCCGGCTTAAGCCGATTCACTTCAGCCAGGCCGATATAGTACCTTCCATACGGCGTATCCGCTGGACCAGACCGGTGCGGCAGCACGGCTACTGCGGGGACGGGATATGCGACGCCTTTGAAAGAGCGCACCCGGGCCGCTGCCCGCAGGACTGCGGCAGGTGAAGGCAGGGGCTAGAGACTAGGGGCTAGGGTTTAGGGAAGGAATTCCTTATTTCTGCACCCTCTCCCCAGCCTCCCGCCACTAGCCGCTCGCCCCTACTCTCCATCCCCATATTTCTTCAGCAATTCTTTAAGGCGGTCGTGAGGAAGCGCGTAGGCGGTATTTCCATCCCTGCCCTCAACGGTTTCGGCGGAAAGAAGAACGTTTATTACCGCTTCTTCCGCGGCGTCGGCGGTAGCTTCAAACAGGTCGTCGATCCAGAAATCCGACAGCACAGCCATGTTCATAACAGGGACCTTGGGATAATGCGGAATTCTGTTCGCGGTTGAAAAAGCAAGCGCCACATCGCCGCTGCCGTGGTAGGCGACAGCCCCTGTTCTGGCCACGCCAAGCATCGCCCTTTTTGCCAGCCGCGAAAGCTGGCGGGCATCCAGGGGGGCGTCGGTCGCCACTATCACCACGATAGAGCCGTCCTGCCTGAGCTTCGGTTTAAGGTCGGCTATTTTCCGTCCCACCGGAATGCCGTTTATGCGCAGGTTTTCCCTGATGCCGTGGTTCGCGTTCACAAGCACCCCCACAACATAAGCGGGCTTCGGCACTTTCCTGGAGGCGGTTCCGATCCCGCCCTTAAATTCGTAAGAGATCATGCCTGTTCCCGCGCCCACAGCCCCTTCCGTTACCGGGCCGGAGGAGGCTTTGGCAATGGCTTCAAAAACATGCTCCGGCTTCACATGCATTCCGCGTATGTCGTTAAGCGAGCTGTCATCGCATTCAAAAACCACGGGGGTAAGGGTATCGTCAGAAATGCCTACGGCGGGATGGTTTTGCAGCATCCATTCCACAAGGCCCCTTTGAACGTTCCCGACGCTGAGCGTATTGGTCAGCGCGATCGGGGTTTCCAATATTCCCGATTCCTGCACCCACATAAGCCCCGTCGCCTCGCCGTTGCCGTTCAGCACGAAAGACCCCGCGGCGACTTTTGAGTTCCAGATGTCCCCTTCGGCGGGGATGATAACGGTGACGCCGGTTCTTACCGGACCCTTTCCCTGCTCAAGCGCGCCTTTCCCGGAAATCAGAGTTGCATGCCCTACCTTAACGCCCGCCACATCTGTGATGGCGTCATATCTGCCGCGCTCAAACTGCCCGATCTTTATGCCGAGGTCCGGCGCCCGTTCCCCGGCGCAAAGCAGGCCGCAGGAAAAAAACAATATTAATGCAGTTATATTTTTCATGACAATCCCCCTGATATCCAAAAATCGCCGTAAGAACGGCCGCAGGTTTTCAGTTTATATTATACACTCGCGCTTTTCAAGCGCGTTCCGGCTTAAGCCCGATATTCCCCGGCGCGGCATAACCTTCCGGAGGCGCCGGCATAGCCTGAATTTACCCGCAGGTTCAGGATTTGACACGGGGTAGTTAGAAACCATATAATATGGTTCCTAACTATTCTGTCGCGAACCCTTATGGCACAACATAAATTCCTTCTCAAAAACATGCCTCGCGGCCCGGGTCTCGACGATCTGGCCGCCGTCTACCCGGAAACGGACGCTTCGGCCATGGAAGTTTTCAGCGCTCTGCTGAGCATGTCCGCCGAGCTCCTGTCGGCCGTGAATTTTACGCTGGCAAAGCACGGCATTTCGCAGGCCCGCTTCCGCCTGCTGATGCGCCTGCGGCAGGCCGGGTGGCGCGGCCTGCATCCCAGGGAACTTGCGGAAAAACTGGGCATAGAGCGGGCCTCGGTTACCGGCCTGATCGACGGAATAGAACGCGAGAGGTTGGCGAAACGCCTGCCTTTTGAAGGCGACCGCCGCTCCATAATGGTGGCCCTCACCCCGCAGGGTGCGCGTCTTGTGGATTCTCTGGCGCCGGGGCGTCTGCGCCGCGTGGCGAAGCTGATGTCCTGCCTGTCGGAGGCTGAACGGAAAACGCTGGTAAGCTTTCTCGACAAGATAAACTCCAATATACCCGCTTTCAGGAAAATATGAAAAATATTATATTTATTCTCTTTATTACGCCGCTCTTGTGCGCGCCGGTCCACGCCGCCCCCGGGTTGGATATCACGCAAAGCATAGACCTGGCGCTGAAGAACAATCTTTACGTAAAGCTGGCCGCCGCCTCCGGAGACGCTCAGAGAGCCGCGGCACTGGCTGCCGCGGCCAGGCTTCTGCCTCAGGTGGAATTTTCGCTGTCGCAGGAGCGCACGTTCAAGGAAAACCTTACCGCCCTGGGCTTCGGCGCCGCGCCCGGCGGAGGGGCATACCTGATGGGCCCTTTTAACACTTTCGACGCGCGGCTGCGCCTGGTGGCGAGCGTTCTGGATCTTTCGTCCCGGGGCCTGGCCCGGTCTAAAAAAGAAGAGGAGAAAATCGCCGCCCTGCGGCTGGAATTGGTTAAAGAACAGGTAACAGCCGCAGCCGCCCTTGCCTACCTGGATGTTCTGCGCTCCGCCGCGGCGGAGAACTCGGCCGCCGCCGGACGGGATATGGCCGCAAGCCTGAGGACGCTGGCGGAGAACAAGCACTATGCCGGCACCGCCACCGGCCTGGACGTGGTAAGGGCCAAGACACGCGAGGCGGAAGAGAGTCTTAGGGTAATCCGGGCCCGGACCGCTTTGGAAGAAGCCCGCCTGCGCTTGAAACATATACTCGGCCTGCCTCTGGCCGAAGAAATAAGCCTTACAGAAGAACTGTCCTTTTCACCTGCCCGTCCATTTGACCCGGGCAAGGCGGTAAATTACGCGCTGACGGCACGGCTTGAAATAGCGATAGCGAAGACGGAAGTTTCCGCCGGAGAATATGTTCTGGATGCGGCAAAAGGAGCCCGCCTGCCCTCGGTAAATGTTTCCGGCTCGGCCGCGATGAGCGGCCAGAACCCCGATAATGAAGTCAAACTCGTCGGCGACGTAGGGATATCGGCCAGGCTGCCGCTTTTCGCCGGAGGCCGCATTGATGCCGGCATAGACGCGGCTTCAGCTTTAAAGACCCAGTCCGAAAGCCGCCTCAACGACGCGTCGGTGCAGGTGGAGGAGGAAGTAAGAATCGCCATTTACCGGCTTAAAGCCTCAGCGGAAGAGGTTGAAACCGCCTCGATGACCATAACGCTGGCGGAGCAGGAGCTGGAGATGTCCCGCAACCGCTTCTCCGCCGGGGTGGGGGACAATGAGGAGCTGGTGAACGCCCAGACCGCTCTGTCCCGCGCCCGGGACAACCGTGTGGATGCCTTGTCCAGGCACAAGGAAGCTAACATACGGCTGACGCTCGCGCTAGGCCGGATGAAAGATCTGAAGTTTTAAGAACTACGCAAGTAGCCAGAAGTCAGAATTCAGGAGCCAGAATTGTGACGCTGACAATAAGTAAGTTCCATATTCTGGATTCTGACTACTGAATTCTGTCTTCCAATGCAGTAACAAGTTCCAGCTTATCCAAGGACACCATGACTGAAAATATTACCACCACGAACCCCGTTCCCAAAAGATCAAGGATCAAAAGGCCGCATTGGGGGGTGCTGATTACAGGCGGCATCCTTGTGCTGGCCGCCGCGGCCGCCTACTGGCATTACGCGCAGGGTCATGAAAGCACTGACGACGCCGCTATAGAAACGCATGTCATTCCTATAAGCGCAAAAGTATCCGGCCAGATACAGACCATTAGCGTGGAAGATAACCAGCACGTGGAAAAGGGCGCGCCGCTCATAGAAATAGACCCGCGCGACTACCAGGTAAAGCTGGACCAGGCCCGCGCCGAGTTTTCAGCCGCGAAAGCGGACGCCCAGCGCGCGGCTGTGGACGCCGAGCGCGCCAGACAGCTTTTTAAACAGGACGACCTTTCCAGCCAGGCGTTCGACAAAGCCGTGGCTGACGCCGAAGTGCTGAAAGCCAGGGCTCTGTTGGCGGAAAAGAAGACCGCCGCCGCTGAACTGGATCTTTCATACACCCGCATAACCGCGCCCGAGGCCGGCAAGGTCACAAAAAAGAACGCCGAACAGCGCGCCTATGTGCAGGTGGGCCAGCCGCTGCTGGCCATAGTGATGGACGACGTCTGGATAATAGCCAATTTCAAGGAAACCCAGCTTACGCGCATGCATCCGGGGCAGAAGGTCACTATAGAGATCGACTCTTTCCCAAGCAGGGATTTTAAAGGCCACATAGACAGCATACAGTCAGGCACCGGCGCCCGCTTCAGCCTGCTGCCGGCCGAGAACGCCACCGGCAATTTTGTGAAGGTGGTGCAGCGCGTGCCGGTCAAGATAGTTTTCGACGAACCCGTCGGCGACCTGATGCTGGTGCCCGGCATGTCCGTAGTTCCCACAGTGCATCTGAAATAACGAGGGAACTTGTAGTCAGAAGCCAGAAGTCAGAAGCCAGAAGATGTAAAGGCGATGGCCTGAACATTACGGCTATTCTGAATTCTGGCTCCTGAATTCTGTCTACTTAGGTTACAACAATAATGGACCCAAAAAGTCATCAACCCGGATTCTGGCGGCCCAGCCATTCGCCCTGGCTGGTCGCGTTCTCCGTGCTGCTGACCACGTTCATGCAGGTGCTGGACACCTCGGTGGCCAACGTCTCGCTCCCGCACATAGCTGGAGGGCTGTCCGCCTCCACGCACGAGGTGTCGTGGGTGCTCACCAGCTATATTGTGGCAAGCGCGATAGTGCTGGCCGCCTCCGGCTGGCTCAGCTCGTTCATAGGCCGCAAACGCTATATGGCCATCTCGGTGGCTATGTTCACTGTTTCTTCAATGCTGTGCGGAATGGCGCACAGTCTGCCACAGCTGATACTAGCGCGTATACTGCAGGGCATCGGCGGCGGCGGTCTCCAGCCGATGGCGCAGGCCATACTGCTGGAAAGTTTCCCGCAGGAAAAGAGGACCCAGGCCATGGCCGCTTACGGCATGGGCATAATAGTGGCGCCGATAATCGGCCCGATACTCGGCGGCTGGATAACGGATAATTATTCCTGGCGGTGGATATTCTATATCAATGTGCCGATAGGAATATTCGGGCTGATAATGCAGCAAATGTTCCTTGAGGACCCTCCTTACCTTAAACGGAGCACGGCGGCCACGGTGGATTATTTCGGCCTGGCGCTGATGGTTATCGGCCTGGGAGCGTTCCAGCTGGTGATAGACAAAGGCCAGGATGTGGAATGGTTCGCCGACTTGTGGATACGCGCCGGCACGTTCATCTTTGCGCTGGCCATGCCGCTGTTCGCCTGGTGGGAACTGCGGCGGCAGCACCCGTTCATGAACCTGCGCCTGCTGAAAAGCCGGAACCTGGCCATCGGCACGGCTATCATGGCTATACAAGGCGCCGTAATGATGGGGTCCACCTCCATGCTTCCTATCTTTATGCAGAATCTGCTTGGTTACCCGGCCTTCCAGAGCGGCCTGGCCATGGTGCCGCGCGGAATAGGCTCGATGATATCCATGCTCATAATAAGCAGGCTGGTTTCAAAGTTCGGGAACCGGCTCATGATAGTCTTCGGCTTCCTCGGCCTGGCAATTACCATGCTGATATTTTCCGGGCTCAACCTCAGCATCGCCCGCTCGAATATTATGGCTCCGTTGTTCTTTAACGGGCTTGTTATGGGTTTCACCTTCGTGCCGCTGACCACGCTCACTATGGCTAACATCCGCCAGTCCGATATGCAGCAGGCCAGCGGCATATTCAGCCTGCTCAGGAACATAGGCGCGAGCGTAGGCATCTCGCTGATGTTCACCATGCAGGCGCGCATGGCGCAGGTGCACCAGTCGGTACTGGCCGCCAATATTTCACCGTACGGTTATCAATTCCAGGTCTGGTCCGCCCAGGTCGGGCGCCTTGTTTCCAACCCTATGGCGGCTTACGGGCTGGCCTATAAAGCGGTGGTCGTGCAGTCGGTCATGCTCTCTTTCATGGATTGCTTCAGATGGCTGGCCTATACCGCGATACTCGCGATGCCTCTTATAGCGTTTTTCAAAGGCACCCGCCACATCAAAACCCAGGCTGAAATGTCGGCGATGGAGGTTTAGTCCATTATAGATGGCAGGGCAAAACCGGTTCCGTGAGAAAGTCCGGCACAGGGTAAAATAGTATAATTTAAAAAATCCACAAAGGAGACAAACAATGGCCGAACCCGCTTCCGTTATAACTTTAACCGATTCCACCGCCAATCCCGCCCCGCTGGGGCTTTTAGGCTTTGGCATGACCACCGTACTTCTGAACATCCATAACGCGGGCTTCAGCGGCATGGATACGATGATCCTTGCCATGGGAGTATTCATCGGCGGCATAGCGCAGGTTATAGCGGGCGTCATGGAGTGGAAGAAGAAAAACACTTTCGGCACCGCCGCGTTTACCCTCTACGGATTTTTCTGGCTTTCCCTGGTCGGCCTGCTGGTTTTCCCGAAAATGGGCCTGGGCGACGCGCCCTCCGCTTTCGCGATGGGCTGTTATCTTACTGTCTGGGGCGTTTTCACGGCCGTGATGTTCGTCGGCACGCTGAAACTGAGCCGGGCGCTGCGGGTTGTTTTCGGTTCGCTGGCGGCGCTTTTCTTCCTTTTGGCTTTCAGCGACTTTTCAGGGAGCGGCGGTGTTAAAATATTTGCCGGCTATGAAGGCGTCTTCTGCGGGTTATCGGCCATGTATGCGGCGCTGGCCCAGATACTGAACGAAGTCTACGGAAAAACCGTCCTGCCGCTGTAATTCAGCCGCCCCCGCGTCAGGCGCGAGTGAGAAGGCGCGGCTGCTCTCTTTTGAAAAGAGCCTTTTTGGAAGAACAAGGGATACCGTTTTAGCGATGAAAAACGGTGTCCCTGTTTTTTTCTCACGCCTGATCATAGTAGCCCGCCAGTCTTCAATAGCCTGAAAGTTGCAGTTGCAACTTTCCCTTTCGCAGAGCTCAAGGTGCGCTTCGCGCGGCATACACCTTCGAAAACCTGTCGCGCATTGCGCTTGGTTTTCGACCCGTTGCTACGGGGAATCCTGCATTTTATTGTTCACCTGATTTTTCTATGGAAACCACAATGGACTGCAGGATTCAGGATAATAAAGGCCCAAACCCGTATAGGCCATAATATGGGGGTCATATGGGCCTATATTCACTTGGCCGATGTTTACGCGCGATGTATGATATAAGCACATATGATGTACCGCACAACGCAGTTGGTTCTAATTCTGACCGCTTTATCATTGAACGCTTACTGCGCCGCCCCGGACGCGGGGGGAGGGTCTTTTCAGGAACTGGCCCGGACCACCGCGTTATCCGGCGATAATGCCGCTTCCGTAGAGATTCCGGTTACGGCCGAACCCGAAAGAGCGGGCCGTGATCTAACCGAAAATTTCAATCTGACATGGGCTACGGCGGACCTAAAGCTTGGTGAAAGGGAAAAAACCGAACTCACTAATTACAAAGTGCTGCTTGTGCGCGGATTCCTTACCGGGGCCTATGTGCAGCCCATAAATATTTTCGGCAAAAAGATCTGGACAGGGCCTTACTTTAACGATCAGATCAAGCTGCTGAAGGAAATGGGCGTGGAGTTTAAGGTGGTGGATGTAGACTCGACCATGCCGCCCGCGCACAACGCGGAAATAGCGGCGAAAGACATAAGAGATTCGGATAAGCCCGTTATCATAATTTCCCATAGCGACGGCGGCATGTACGTTTTACAGGCTCTTACGGTCCATAAGGACCTTCTCCCCAGGGTGCGCGGGTTTATTTCGCTCCAGGCCCCGTTTGGCGGCACTCCGGTCGCCGAATATATAAAAGGTCATAAATACCTGTCCGAAGCGATGGCGAAGCTCCTCGGTCATTTCGGCGGGACAATAGACTCGCTGCTGAATCTTACCCCCGGAGAAAGGGCCATGTTCCAGCAGTCGAACCGCGGCCCCATCCGGGAAATAATATCCGGGGTCAACATGATATCTTTCGCTTCCTGGAAAGAGGATGAACCTAATAAGCTGGACACGCTGCTTGAACTGCCAAGAGATTACATGCTGAAGCAGGGGCTCGCCAACGACGGCCTGGTGCCGGTGGAAAGCGCCGTGCTGCCGGGCTCCGACTACATTAAACTGCCGGGCGTGGACCACATGGTGACGGTGATGTCGGAGGATACGGTATTGAAATTTGACAGATGCAGGTTTACCAAAACGCTTCTGCTGATGATACTGAATAAATAGGCGTAACCCCGTCCGCCTCGGCCGGCTGCTCCCCTTATAAATAATGTATCCTCCCCGGGCATTGTTCCCGCCTGACCCGAATCCTTCAGTTGAAGGATTCGCCCGAAGGGCAGCTCTTTTGCCCAATGATTTGTGAATCATTGGGCAAAAGGGCTGGGTTGCCCCGCCCTTTTACGGCCATAGTGCAATTATTGAGTGTATATTCCTGTTCGTTCCGCATTTTGCTTGCACCGGCGTAACTCAGCATCGGAAAAGGGCGGCCCCTCTGGGGCGAAAGTTGCAGTTGAACGCAGCTTTCGGGCTGAAAACCATTACCCAAAAAACCGCTTGCAACCCCTCCGGTTCTATGTGTTATAATTATGACTGACCGGTCAGTCATATTTGGCCTGAAAGTTTCAGTTAAAACTTTCCCTTCGCGGAGCTCAGGTGCGCTTCGCGCGGCATACACCCTCGCTGACCTGGCGCGCGTAGCGCTTGGTCAGCGACCCGCTACTGCGGGGAATCCTGCAATATTTCTGTTCCCTGATTTTCTCAATGAGAACCATATTGAACTGCCGGATTCGGGTTAGACGCACAAAGGCAACCGCATGAAAGTTAAAATTTTGAAACAAAAAACCATACTGGAGGCCGCGCGCAGGGTGCTGGCGGCCTCGGATCCGGCAGGCGCGACTATGGACCGCATAGCCGCTGAGGCCGGCGTGGCCAAAGGCACCCTTTTCCTTTATTACCCTAGCAAAGACGCCCTGCTTGCCGCCGTTCACTCCGACCTAATGAAAACTTTTGTCGCCGACCTGGAATCGGTCCGCGACTCGGGCCTGCGCGGCGAGGCGCTTCTTCGCGCCGCCGTCAAGTCGGTAGTTGAGCATCTGGCCAGGAAGACCGGGCTTATGGACGCTTTGGGGGAAAAACGTCCCGGAACCGGCGGCGGCTGCCCGCCGCAACTGCGGGCAAAAAAGCCGGCGGTACTGGGCGCTCTTAAGGATATACTTGAAAAATGCGCCGCCGACGGGCTGGTCACGCTTGAAGACCCGCTTTACATGGCTTCCGCCCTTTTCGGGCTTTGCAGGGGCTCATTTGCCTACGCAAGGGGCGCCGGCCGGACGCTCAGCGCCGGCGAAAAAACCGACAGGGTCATTGCAATATATCTTGACGGTATTAGGAGAAAAAAATGAGACATCTTTTGCTGGCGCTCCTTCTTTCCTTATTAGTGTCCGCGGGTTACGCTCAAAACCTTTCAACCGCGCCGGCGCCCGGCTTGCCTATATCCCTGGACCAGGCTTTTAAACTGACGCTGGCAAAAAGCGAAACCCTGGCCTCAAGCGCGGAAGGCATAAAACAGCTTGAAGCCGCCGAACGCCAGATAAAGTCGTATTTCCTGCCCTCCCTTAACCTTAACACATCGGAAACGCTCAATGCCGCGCAGACGGGGAAATTCCAGTCGGCCGTGAGCCTCAGCTACTCGATCTTCGACGGCATGCGCGATTATATCGCGGCAAAAGCGGCCGGCCTTGTGACCGGATCGGCCAGGCTCGAATTCGCCCGCGCCCGGCAGGCGCTTTATCAGGATGTGGCGCTGGCGTATATAGATCTCGTTGAGATCAGGCAGGAGATCTCCGTGCGGCAGGAACAGCTTGCCGTTAGTAATTCCAGAATTAAAGAGCTCCAGGACCGCGAGAAGATAGGCCGCTCCCGTGAAAGCGAGGTGGTGGCCGCCCAGGCGCAGCTCGCCTCGGACGACGCCGATCTCCAAAGCGCGCGGAGCCGGGAAAGTCTGGCCCAGTTCGAACTGCGCTTCCTGACCGGGCTTAATGAGGACATCGCGCCTGACCATCTGCGCCTGCCGGAAAACCAACACATAGATCCGTACCTGGCCGGAGCGGCGCGGCGTTTTGACGTGGAGGCCGCGCGCAAAGCCCTTGAGGCGGCCCGGCTGGACGCGGAGATAGCTGAAAATCTTGCCTGGCCGTCCCTGTACCTGGACGCGGATTACTATTTGAAGCGTCCTTCTCCCAATCAGGATTCACATTGGGCCGGCGTCCTTACTCTCAAAATACCTCTTTATACCGGCGGCTCCACGGACGCCTCCATTGACCAGGCTTCCGCAAAACAGACGGCCGCCGAGTTCGCTTTAAAGCTGGCCATACGCCAGGCCGACACGGAGGTAAAGCAGTCTTATTCCACACTGATCCATTCTATAGCCGTTCTTGAATCGTTAAGAAAAGCCATTAAGCTGGCCGACGAGAACGCAAAATTTCAGTCGAGGGACTACACACTGGGACTGGTGACCAACCTGGATGTGCTGAATGCCCAGAATACGCTTCTTCAGACTAAACTGCGGCTTGAACAGGCGCACGCCCAGACCTGCCTGGCGGGTATCCAGCTGGAAGTGGCCGGCGGAGGGCCGGCCGTTAACATGGAGGAAAAATGACACTTTCAGACGTCGCCATAAAAAACCCGGTTTTCGCCTGGATGCTGATGCTGGGCCTTATTGTTTTCGGCTGGATAGGCTTTTCCAACATGGGTATAAGCCAGATGCCGGACGTGGACTACCCCGTTGTCAACGTTTCCGTATCCCTGCAAGGCGCCGCCCCCGAGGTTATGGAAACCCAGGTGGCCGACGTACTGGAAGGCGTGGTTATGAGCATACAGGGGATCAAGGACGTCTCCTCGAATTCCAAGCGCGGACAATGCAATATAACCATAGAATTCGATCTGGGCCGCGACATAGACGTGGCTATGCAGGAAGTGCAGGCTAAGATCTCGCAGGCGGCGCATGACCTCCCTCGCGACATAGACCCGCCGACCATAAGCAAGACCAACCCGGAAGACCAGCCTATCGTGCGCGTGGCCCTTACCGGCGACAGGCCGCTTAAGGACCTGATGGCCTTCGCCAATGACTTCCTAAAGGACAAGTTTACCACCATCGCCGGGGTTGGCGACGTGGACATGGGGGGTTTTGTGGACCCCAACCTGCGCATCTGGGTGAACACCGACCAGCTCAACGCGAAGCAGCTTACAGTGGAAGATGTAATGAACACAGTGAGCAACCAGCACGCCGAGATGCCCGCGGGCTATATCAGCTCCGGCAACAAGGAAATGAACGTGCGCGTGATGGGCGAGGCCACCACACCCGAACAATTCGCGAACCTGGTCATAACCGGGCGCGGCGGGGCCGCCATCTGGAAAACCTTCCGCATAAAGGACGTGGCGGAGGTGGAGGACGGCCTTAACGATATACGGCGCATAGCGCGCACCAACGGCAAACTTTCGGTGGGCATCGGCGTAATGAAGCAGCGCGGCTCGAACGCCGTGTCCGTGGCCAAGGCGGTGCGCGCAAGGGTGGCCGAGCTGCAGAAAGGCCTCCCCAGCGGCATGGACCTTACCGTGGTCAATGATTCCACGCGCTTTATAGAAGCTTCCACACATGAACTGAACTTCACTCTTATCCTTTCCGCCATTCTGACCGGGATAGTCTGCTGGCTGTTCCTGGGCTCCTGGTCCTCCACGCTGAACGTGCTGCTGGCCATCCCGACATCCATCATCGGCGCTTTCCTTATACTCTATTTCATGGGGTTCACGCTGAACACCTTCACGCTTCTGGGCCTGTCGCTCGCCATAGGCATAGTTGTGGACGACGCCATAATGATGCTTGAGAATATCGTGCGGTACAATGAAATGGGTTATGGGCGTGTAAAATCCGCGCTTGTGGGAGCGAGGGAAATAACCTTCCCGGCCATGGCCGCCTCCATAGCCATACTCGCGATATTCGTGCCGGTCATCTTCATGAAAGGGATCATCGGCAAGTTCTTCTTCCAGTTCGGGGTAACGATGTCGGCCGCGGTGCTGCTGTCGCTGCTGGAAGCGCTGACGCTCTCGCCCATGCGCTGTTCCCAGTTCGTGGATTCCGGGCGCACTACCGCCATGGGGATCTGGATGGACAAGGCTTTTATCCGCGTCGCGGAACTTTACAAGCGGCTGCTCGGGCGCATCCTGCAGCACCGCTGGAAGACCATAGGGGCCGCGGCGCTGGTATTCGCCGGCTCCCTGTTGATAGCCCTTAAGCTGCCGATGGAATTTACGCCTTCGCAGGACCAAAGCCAGTTCATGGTGCGCCTGCAGACCCCCATAGGCTCTTCTTTTGAATATACGGACACAGTGTTCAAAAAAGTGGAAGCCTGGGCGATGAAAGAGCCGAATATAGACCGGTATTTCGGTTCCGTAGGCGGAGGCAGCGTCAACGGCGGCATGATGTTTATTTCGCTCAAACAGCCGGCTGACCGCGTAGCACTCGGAAAAGGAAAGAAAAAACCCACCCAGCAGGAATTAATGGTTTACACGCGTAAATCCCTTAAGCAGATAAAGGAGCTGGACCGGGTTTCAATACAGGACCCGTCGCAGGCCGGCTTCACAGCCAAACGCGGCTATCCGGTGGAGATAAGCCTGCGCGGCCCGGACTGGGATAAGCTCGCCGAGCTGGACCAGGCGCTGATGAAGCGCATGGCTGACTCGGGCAAGATGGTGGATGTGGACACCGACTACCAGGCCGGTATGCCCGAGGTGCAGGTGATACCGGACCGTGAAAAAGCCGCCGCGCGCGGAGTGAACATAGCTTCCATAGGCGACGCCGTCAACTCAATGATAGGCGGCGTGCGCGTGGGAAAATTCACGAAGAACGGAAAGCGCTATGACATCCGCATCCGCCTGGTGGACAAGGATCGCAGGACCCCGTCCGATATCGGCAAGATCTGGGTGCGCAACAACCGGGGCGAACTTATACGCTTGTCCGAGGTTATGAAGATAACGGAGAAACCCACCCTGCTTTCAATCTCGCGGCGCAACAGGGAACGCGCCATCGGCGTTTTCGCAAATCCCGCCCCTGGCGTATCGCAGGGCGAGGCGCTGACCGAGCTGCAGAAGGAGGCCAAGGAGCTGCTGCCCGACGGTTACCGTATAGTGCTGTCAGGAAGCTCCCAGACTTTCCAGGACTCTTTCGGCAGTCTGATCACGGCGCTGGTGTTCGGTATCTTTGTGGCCTACATGGTGCTGGCCTCGCAGTTCAACAGCTTTATCCACCCGGTAACTGTGCTTCTGGCGCTGCCGTTCAGCATTACCGGCGCTTTCATCGCGCTGCTCATCGGGCACCAGTCCCTGAATATCTACAGCATGATAGGCATGATACTGCTGATGGGTATAGTAAAGAAGAATTCCATCCTGCTGGTGGAGTTTACCAACAACAGGAGGCGCGAGAAAGGAATGAACGTTACCGACGCGCTGCTTGAAGCCTGCCCTATCAGGCTAAGGCCTATTTTGATGACGTCTTTTGCCACTATCGCGGCGGCTATTCCTCCGGCGCTGGGCCTTGGCCCGGGGGCGGAAACCCGCATCCCTATGGCGCTGGTGGTCATAGGCGGGGTGCTGTTTTCCACCTTCCTTACGCTGCTGGTGGTGCCATGCGCCTACAGCCTGATGGCCAAACTTGAAAGCCGCAGCCATGAGAAAGACCTGAAGCAGGCTCTCATTGAGCTGGGCGAGATGAAACCGGAGGGGGGAAAATAGCCGCCAGGTAAAATTGCCATTATAAACCCGAAAGTCGCAGGGGTGTAAAAAGAGGCGTCCGCTATAAGCGGACGCCTCTTTTATATTGCAGGGGGATTACTATTTTTTATCCGCAGGCTTGGATTCTTCCTTTTTCTCTTCCTTTTTTTCTTCTTTTGTCTCTTTCTTTTCGGCTAGTTTATCTTTACAGACCTGGGAAAGTTCGGCTTCATGCGCTTTAAGGCATTTCGCTTTCTCGCCATGGCCGGCCTTTACATCTTTGCAGAACTTGTCCATATCGGCGCCGCACGCCGTATTCCAGGCATCTTTTTTTTCCTGTTTCTGTTTTTCCTCTAATTCAGCCTGCTGTTTCTTGTCGCGCGCTTCAAGGTATTGCTTGCAGGAGGCGGAAAGTTCGTCTTTATGTTCCTTCAAACACTTGCTGGTAGCGCCGACGCCGGATTTCACATCTTTGCAGAGCTTGTCTTTATCAGCGCCGCAAGCCGCGATCCAGGCTTCCCTTTTTTCCTGCCGCTGTTTTTCCTGTAATTCAGCCTGCTGTTTCTTTTCGCGCGCTTCCATTAACTGCTTGCAGGGGTCGGAAAGTTCGTCCTTATGTTCTCTCAAACACTTGCCGGTAGCGCCGCCGCCGTGCTTTACATCTTTGCAGAACTTGTCTTTATCGGCTTTGCATGCGGTATCCATGACAGCCTGCTCTACTTTAGCGGCGATCTCGGCTGTCGCGGGGGAGACGGGCGGTGTCGCAGGGGCAACAGCGGGCGTGGCCGGGGCAACAGGGACAGCCGGCG
This sequence comes from Elusimicrobiota bacterium, assembly GCA_026388155.1. Classification (NCBI taxonomy): domain Bacteria; kingdom Pseudomonadati; phylum Elusimicrobiota; species Elusimicrobiota bacterium. The sequence continues at coordinate 241,774 of JAPLKI010000016.1, read as the reverse complement.
TTACTGGAGCTACAGCGGGAGTGGCCGGGGCGGCAGGCGCAGCCTGAGCCGCAGGGGCGACAGCGGGACTGGCAGCTGGCGCTGTTTCGGGCGCGACAGAGGGAGTGGCCGGGGCGGCAGGGACAGCCTGAGCCGCAGGAGCGACAGCGGGACTGGCAGCTGGCGTTGTTACGGGGGCAGCAGCGGGTGTGGCCGGGGCGGCGGAGGTTACGGCAGGCGTGGCCGACGCCGCGGGAGTATTACTTGCCGGGGATTGATCCTGCGCCGAGGCAAAGGCCGGCAGCAGCAAAGCAAAACCCAGTATAAGTGATTTTGAACTTTTCATTTTCAGCTTCTCCTTGACTAGTTTACTTCTTAGGATAGTATAGCGGAAAATCCATTAATATAGGATTAAAACAGAATTAAAATGCTCTAATGTTCCGGGAATGTTCCAGGCCCTTACGATTTTTGACAATTTAATATATAATCTAAAAAGTCAGCGCTACATGGACTTCAAACAACGCTTACCTTGTTCCTGCGGCTTCCCGGGCAGGAACAATATTGAACCGGGATTCGGAGGCGGTATGCTTAAACTATCTAATTCGGTGTTAATTTTGCTGTTGCTTAGTGTCTTTCCGTATATATCTCACGCCCAGACGGTTTCAACGCGCTCCGCCGCCGGGGCCGTGAAAGACGCCGCGCAGCCGGTTAAAAGCGCCCCGGCTTCCGGGACGGAATTGAGCGGCTATAAACAGGCCGCCTGGGGAATTTCAAAAGATGAAGTCAAAGCCAGCCTGAATATTGATTTTTCGCGCTCCGAACCGCACAATTCCATCACAGATCTGCCCTGGGAAATACTGCGCTTAATAGGCGTTTCCGAAACCGATCCCGACGATCTGCTGGGCGACGATCTGGAATGGTTTTACAGCGCGCGGCAGGAAGCGGTATTCGGCTTTTATAAAGACCGTTTTTTCGCCTACACGGGCGGCCTTGATAAAATCCTGCCGGTCTCTGACTATAAACAAAAAATAGTATCCATCCACGGCGGCAGCTCGCGCAATCTCTCGTTTCAGGACACCGACCCCGCTGACAACAAGGTGACCGGCTCTTATAACCTGGAGATATGGGAGAAAAAGAAAACCATAATTGTTCTGGGCACGGAAAAGCTGTTTCCCGGTCCGGAGCCGGAAATCAATTATGAGATCACATACCTGAGCGCGGATATTTTCGGGGAATTCAAAAACGATTCCACGCATGCCTTAGCGCAAAGGAAAGAAGAGGAAGCGAAGCAAAACGAAAAGCTGCTTAAGGAGCAGCAAAACAACGCCCTTGACGCGATACAATAGACTTTGACCAATGAAAAAATTGTCAATTTATATTATTCTTCCGGTATTCTGGGCCGGAACATTAATGGCCGCCGGGGACAGGTCTCCGGAGAAGGCGGTGAATGTCTCCTTTGAACAGCTTCTGAACCGGCTTACAGGCGGGATATTAAAAGACATCAGCCTGCCGGAACCCGGGGTTGAAATGGCCGCCCTGGAAGACCTTAAAAACGACGACAGGTTCTGGGTGACCGTTTCGGCCTCCGATAAATACGCGCGCACCGCGCTTCTTGAAATCGGCCTGGATATAGCGGAAGTCAATGACAAAACTGTTTCAGGTTTTATTCATAAACAGGGGCTGGACACACTTTCAGAAAAGGGTTATGTGGTCCTGAGCAGGCAAAGCATATACGACTATGCCAGACAATACCTTAAAGATTTTCCCGCCGCCGACTCCGCTTACCATAACTACAAAGAAACGGCAGATGTGCTCAAACAGCTGGCCGCCGCCAACCAGGATATCGCTTCACTTTTTTCCATCGGCAAAACCGTGGAAGGCCGCGACATATGGTGTCTGCGCCTTAACACTTCTGCCAAAGGCGACGCCGCAAGCTCAAAGCCCGGCGCTTTTTACATAGGCAACCATCACGCCCGCGAGCATCTTTCCAACGAGGTTCCTTTATTGTTCGCTGCCTATTTGCTTGAACACAGGAACGACGCCGATATTAAAAGCTATCTGTCCGCTTTGGACATATACATTGTTCCCATGCTTAACGGCGACGGGGTGGAGTATGATATAGCCGCCGGCAAATACCGCTGGCAGCGCAAAAACACGCGCGTCAACCCGGATAAATCCATCGGCGTGGACCTGAACCGCAACTACGACGCGCTTTGGTGTAAGGGCGGCGCCTCGCATTCCCCGTCGGCTGAAACTTATTGCGGCCCATCGGCCTTTTCCGAGCCGGAAACGCAGGCCGTAAAAAAATTCGCGGAAGCCCGAGGGAATCTTAAAACCCTGATGAGTTACCACTCCTATTCCAGCCTTTTGCTTTACCCCTGGGGGGGCAAAGCTGTGCCTGTGGAAAACGCCAGGGACAGGCAGGTTTTTGAGAAGATGGGCGCGGCTATGGCCGGTTTTACCGGTTACAAGCCCGAGCAGGCCAGCGATCTGTATGTGGCCACCGGCGACACCTGCGACTGGGCATACGCCGCGGCGGGAATATTCGCCTTCACCACCGAGCTGGAAGGCAACGGCTTCTATCCGGGAGTCGCGATAATAGACCACGCTGTTTCCGCCAACATCAAAGCCGCGCTCTACATGCTAAGCGTGACCGACAACCCGTATAAGCTGCTGCAATAAAAAATTATCATTCCTGCCTGTCCGCCGGACTTGCCTGTATTTCCGTTTCCCGGTGGCAAAGATTTACACCATTAATTCTTGCAAACATAACCTGTGATTAAAATCGTCTTGACATAATAATATATTAAGTGATACGGTTTACGGTAATTCCATAATGCTTAACACCAAAGCATAAAAATGGATGTTTAGTGGGGGGAAATCACTAATGAAAACCAAACACTTTAAGGTTTGTGCGGCCTTTGGCATGTTTTTCTTTCTGGCTGCCCAAAGCGGTTATGCGGGCTGGTCAACAAAGGCGCCTTTGCCGACTCCAAGATCAGACTGTCAATCAGGTGTTATTAACGGTGTTTTATATGTGGCCGGCGGGACCACCAGCGGACCATCCGGTCTAATAACCGAGGTTGATGCGTATAACCCGAACACCGATACCTGGAGCACAAAAGCCGCCATGAACTATCCTGAATATTTGGGCGCGGCCGGAATAATTGACAATAAACTTTACATCGTCGGTGGCTGGTCTTCATCAATCCCTAATGATTTGCTGAAGATTTACGACCCAGCCTCAAACACCTGGACCACCGGCGCCAGTATGCCCATCCTCAACGGCTCTAACCAGGGCGGTGTGATAGACCGCAAATTCTACGTGCTTGATACGGCTGATGGTTATAGCGGTCTGGATAAATATTTTTATGTATATGACCCTGACACAAACGCCTGGACTGAAAAAACACAGCCAGTAAACTACCACTCCGATGCCGCGATGGCGGTCTATAACGGTAAATTTTATGCTTTCGGGGGATGGGAAATCTCCGGCAGCATTATGGGCAGTGTTGAAGCGTATAATCCCGCCTCCGACACATGGACCAGTATGGCGTCATTGCCAACACCCGTGAAAGACTCGAGGGCTGAAGTGATTAACAACAAGATATATCTGCTCGGCGGCGTTACAGGCACCGGAAAAACTGACATAGTTCAAATCTACGATCCGTCCACCGACTCGTGGAGTTTGGGGGAGTCAATGCCCGTGGCGAACAATTCTTTTTCTTCGGGTGTTATCGATAACAAGCTATACGTTACCGCAGGATCCACAACCACTCTTAACGTGTACAATCCAGCAACTTCCGGAATTGAAACGCCGACGAGCGTTGTATTCGACGAAGTCTCAAGTAATTCAATAACCGCTTCAGGCTACGCCGCCACGCCTGCGTTTACCGGACTTGAGACAGGCTCAGCCGGCGTAAACGTGGCAAAAGATGGAACGTATTCAACCTGGCGAAATGGAAATAAATGGACCACAAAAGCGGGAATGCTCACGGCCCAGGATGCTTTATCGGCGGGAGTAATAGGTGGTAAGCTGTATGCTGTGGGGGGCTGGAATGGGAGTTATGTGAACACCAACGAGGAGTTTGACCCCGTGGCGAATATGTGGGCGACAAAAGCGGCAATGCCCACAGCCCGTTATAATTTGTCTGTCGGAGTAATCGGCGGCAAGCTGTATGCTATGGGGGGAACTAATGGTAGTGACTTGAATACCAACGAGGAGTATGATCCCGCGGCCAATACCTGGGAGACAAAAACGGTAATGCCCACGGGCCGTAGCGCATGTGTTACCGGAGTAATCGGCGGCAAGCTGTATGCCGTAGGGGGTGGTAATGGGAGTTGGTTGAACACCAACGAGGAGTTTGACTCCGTGGCAAATACGTGGGCGACAAAAGCTGCAATGCCCACGGCCCGTGACGGAATGTCTGCCGGAGTAATCTACGGCAAGCTTTATGTCGTGGGTGGAAATAATGGAAGTCGGTTGGATACCAACGAAGAGTATGACCCCGCGGCCAATACCTGGGCGACAAAAGCAATAATGCCCACGGCCCGTGTTTGTTTGTCAGCGGGAGTCATAGGCGGCAAGCTGTATGCTGTGGGGGGATGGAATGATGTGAGCAATTTGAATACCAACGAGGAGTATGACCCTGCAAGTAATACATGGAGTACAAAAGCAGTAATGCCCACGGTTCGTTATAGTTTGTCTGCCGGGGTAATTGGCGGCAAGCTGTATGCCGTGGGGGGGGATGATGGGAGTGGTTGGAACACCAACGAAGAATACGACCCCGGCGTGACGGCGTCGTTTACCGCGCTGACGCCCAATACGCAGTACAGCTTCACAGCCAAGGCCCGCGATTCAAGCGGTGTGGAAACAGCCGAAAGCCCGACGGTTTCTACCTATACGCTGGCAGCCGTCCCGATTGCCGCAATTCCGGCTTTTACAGGCGCCAACCCGAACTCCGTCACGGTTAACTGGACTCAAAACGGTAATCCCTCCGGTACAACCTTATACCGGGCGCAGGCGTCTGTTGATTCAGCCTTTGGCACGGTGGCGGCGTCTTCCGACACCTATAATTTTAGCGCGGTTTTACCGGGCCTATCGGATAATACTGTCTATTACGCCCGCGTAGCGGCCATAAACGGCGATGGAATAATAACGGCGTACACGGCACTTGGTTCCACTGCTACCCTGGTGGGAGCGACTATTACATCAATAACGCCAAATTCCGGATTCAACAACGCAAGCGGTATAACGGTTGCGGGAACCGGCTTTGCCAGCGGGGCAACGGTGAAAATAACGAAGTCAGGGCAAACAGACATAAATGCCTCAAACGTCACTGTCGTAAGCGCGAATCAAATCACATGCACTTTCAATCTGACAGGCGCTGCCGCAGGAAAATGGAGTGTGGTTGTCACCATCCCCGGGCAATCGCCGGTCCAATTGACCGACGGCTTTACCGTTATATCCGATGCTATGAGGGATTCGCCGCAGGTGCAGGTCCGCAATAATCTTTTTGATCCCGCAAGCGGCGGTAAGACCTATGTGGACACCCAGTTGTCGGCTTCGGGCAGGGTTTCGGTGAAGGTTTATGACCTGAAGGGGCGTTTAGTGCGCACCTTGTTCGAGGGCAGCCGGAACACCGGCGATTACTCGGACCAGTGGAACGGCAAGAACGAAGAAGGTAAAATCGTGGGCAGCGGCATATACCTGGTGCGTGTGGAAGGACCGGGAATCAGCAAAACCAAGCGCGTAATGGTGGTGAAATAATATGAAAAGAAAATCAACTCTTTTACTGCTTCTCGCGATAGTGTTCCCCGTTTTGTCTTTTGCCGGAGGGGCGGACGCTCAGTCCGGGCTTTTTCTTACCGATGAACCATCGGCGCGCGTTTCCGCGCTTGGAGGAGTGTCCCTGCTGGCGGCAAATGACCCTGGCGCGATGTATATCAACCCCGCCTTGCTGGGCAACATGACAGGCAATGTACGCTTGGCCGCATCCGCTTGGAAAGACGTTGCCGCAGTAGGAACTTACAGCTTCGGATATGCGGCGCTGAAACTGGGCGGGCTGGGAGCGCTGGGCTTCGGATATCTGGGATATGCCAGCGGGAGCGATAAGGTATATGATACGAACGGAACGCAGACCGGCAATGTGAAATTTGAATCCGACAGCGCGCTTTCGGCGGGTTTAGGACTGCATGCTGCAGATTGGCTTTTTATCGGCGGCCAGGTAAAATCCGTCACAAGCAAGCTTGCGGAGAAATACACCGCCGACGCTCTTACCTTTGACGCCGGAATAATGTTTAAAATAAGCGACAGATTTACGCTTGGCGCGGGTGTGCAGAACATAACCGGCGAGCTGAAATATAAAACCGTGGGGGATCCGCTGCTGCGCGTAATACGCGCCGGTGCGGGATACAGGCTGGATCTGGGCAAGAACAACGCGATAATAGGAGTTGAAGCGCAAAAACCGGCGGATGCTGATGTTAACCTCGGCGCGGGCGTGGAATACAATGTGGCGGGTCTGTCTTTACGCGGCGGGATGAAACGCGCGGGCGGCGCCGAAAAAGAAACGAGTTTTACTGCGGGCGCAGGATTTAACTTCGGCGGCGTAGGTTTGGATTACGCTTTTCAGCCCGCGGGCAACCTTGGCGAGGTTATGCATAAAGTCACGTTAAACGTGGGGTTCGGAGTAAAAGAATAACGCTGAGCTGGCTGAATAGGATTAAAAAAGCTCCCGCTGCCTTTTCTTTTGAAAATTCGTTCCGAATTCCTCTCAGCGCCCTTTATCGCCGGTTGAAGATGCCGGGCACCTGTAAGAATCAACCAGCCCCCAAACCCAGACCGGAGCGGTTACACAAAGAACCTTGATGTAGATGGGAAGTATCTTGGCCGCGGCACCGGGGTGCTCGTAGTCACCTATGGACATGAGGGCGAAAAGGGTCATGGGATAAAAAAGCAGGTTAACAGGGAACATAAGGCCCCCCTTGAGCCATTCCCTTTTATAAAATTGCCCTCCGCCGCACCAGAACACGGATAAGAGTACCGCTTTCCACCGGCTTGCTGCAAAATCGTTCACCGGGACTGCTGCGACAGAGGTTCCCGCTTTCTCCGCATCGCAATTGGGACACTTTTCAGTATTATCCGCATTGATAGCTCCGCATTTTGGACAGTTCTTCATATCGCTCGCTGCCACCTTTTTGGAAAATGTAGGAAACATACTGCAAGATTATAGTGGGTGCGGAGCACAATTCAGCAGAACAGGTTGAGCCGCTAAAATCGCACAAAAAATTTTGCCGCAACGGTCATTAGAGGTATAATATCAAAAATAGCGGCCAGCCGGGCGGGGGAAAAGCCAGGCAAAATGCGGGTGGCTTAGGGGAGTTTAGTCGGCCGCGGCGGGAATATTCGCCTTCACCACCGAGCTTGAAGGTAACGGCTTCTATCCGGGAGTCGCGATAATAGACCACGCTGTTTCCGCCAACATCAAAGCCGCGCTCTACATGCTAAGCGTGACCGACAACCCGTATAAGCTGCTCAACTAAAGCGTAACGCGCGCAATAAAAAAGGCCCTTTTAACGGGGCCTTTTTTTATTGTCTTCCCGGGTTATATTTTTTATCTTCAGCCTTAAGTCTCCTGACTTCCGCAATGAGGCACCCTTACGCCCGCGTATCTTGCGGGAACGGGCGCCGGCGCTTTGACTCTTCCCTTTTTTACAACAAGTTTCTCCCTTGAATAAATGGAGCGGGTGCCGCCGGAGCCGGGTTAGCGGGGCCTTCGCGAACCTGAGGCTTACGCAAGCGCCGAAGGTGAGTCATGGAAGCCGGCCACGGTGTGGACGGCTGTCCCCGCGTTCCGGTCCGGCGGCAGGCCCCGCAAACCCGTAAGGCCGGCTGCCGGATAAAAAACATTCCTCCCTCTTACCCGTGAGGCACCCGGATTTCAAGAGGGTTGCTAATGAAGAGACGGTGATTTTTAGGGGGCCTGCGGAAGCCGGGAAAACTGTTAACCCGAAATCCTTAGTTAACTAAGGATTTCGGGTTATATTTTTTACCTTCAGCCTTCAGCCTGCACTCCTAGTGAGAGGCAAACACCGCCGCGCCTACGCGGTCGGCCAGGGAGGGGTCATCCACAAAGGGATTGCGGTTGCCCTGGAAGGTTTCCACCAGGTCATTGCGGCGAAGCTCATTGGCATCGGGGGGGTCTTGACGATTCCATTCAAGCAGCATGGGCACGCGGCTGGTCCAGAAGTCATTGTAGTTCATGCCCTGGCTTATATCCAGATCGTAATAGCACACGACAAAGTAGAGCATGGCACGGGCCACATTGCCCTTTACGGCGTCAGCGGGCTCAAAGCCTTCCTTGCCCAGCTTGGAACCGGACGAGGTGCTGTAGGTGGCGTTTGAAACTTTGGCAAAGCGCAGGTTGGCGCGGCGGCCGTTGGGGCTGGAAAAGGATGAGGCCAGCTGGTGGAGGTCCGCCACCATGGGATAGGCGCTGTTGAAATAACTCTGCGGCCAGATATGCTCCGCGTTCACAAAATCGCCCGCCACTCCGTCCTTATCCTGGTCGCCCTTTTCAATATAGTCATTGCCGTTGGCACTTGTACCGTTCACGCAAACCTCGGAGTAAAAAGTTATGATACCCGGGCCGCCGTTACAGGTAACATTGTCGGCCTTGGAATACATGTAGGCCTTGGCCACGGAATATCCCGATGAAGCGCGGTTGGCCGGGACTATGTTTATGTGCAGATACTGAAAAAGCTGTTCACCTGAAAGATTTGCGGGGATATTGGCTGCTTTAGCCTTCGCGGCAACGGGTTCAGGAAAGGTAAACTCCAGGGCCGCGGGTAAAACGGAAGCCCTAAGTTCTTCAATAGCGGGATACTGCGGGACGGCAGGCAACTGGGCTGACAGGGATGAAAAGGGAAGAACCGCAAGAACTGCCGATAATACAACGAAGCGTTTCAAAGTTCCTCCAAAACACAACCGTAATGATATCAACCATAGTCTATGTCATAAGGCCTATTTGGCAAGGGCCAAAGGACCTAGGTTTAATATAGGCCTTTAGACCTATATTCAATAGTTTACAAGAACAGCGGGATTGAAAAACAGAAAGGAATTAATGGCTGTCGCTACCAATATTTCCGCGCCATGTAGTGCAGGGCCATTATGGCGGCCCCGGTAAGCAGCATATAAAGCGTATCTGACACGAAGTAAGGAAAAGCCATAAGGGCTATGCCGGCGGATATGGTCGGGATATCCATTTCCTGTTTGCCGCGTTTAAAATAGAAAAGCCCCACTAAAGAAAAAAGGACGCCCACGGCTATAGCCCAGGGGGAAAAGCCGAAAAAACCTCCCGACGGGTTTTGCCCCGCCAGTTTTTGAAAAGCCGCTAACCGAGCCTCATCGTCCATTTCAAAATTCTACTAAATTGGGGCTGCTGAAAAAGTCAGCAATTAAGAGAGCCGGCGGGTTTTCCGCGCGCTCCAAGACCGGGTTTTGCAATGAGGAAGTCCGGGGTCTTCCGCCAGCTCCGGAACGCGCCGGCCCGGCACAGCGGTCCGGCTTGAATGGTCCTCGCCGTCCCTAATGATAGGGATTTGCTCCAGACCCCGGACTTAAAACCCTAAAAGGAGCGCGCGGAAAACCCGCCGGCTCTCCTTATTAAAACCTACACTAATCCAGCCCAGATGAGTAATTTTGTATCATTTAGTTATGCCGGTTAAAGCCCAGATCAAAATCTCAAAAACTTCATCCATGCAGGTTTTAAAGCGCGCGGCGCGCCTTATGGCGGCCTCGGACCCCTGGCGGAAACTAGGCCGCGGCTACCGCGCCTGCCTTAATTCCATGACCGCTCCGTTCCGCGAGGTTTACATAGCGCGCTCCGAGCGTGAGATCGCCGGCCTTGCGATAATAACCATGTACGGCACCTTCCGCGGCTATATACAATCGCTTTTTGTGGCAGAGACCTTCCGCGACCGGGGACTGGGCGCCCAGATGATGGAACACGCGGAAGAAAAAATATTCTCGCGCGCGCCCAACGTTTTTCTCTGCGTCTCTTCCTTTAATAAAAAAGCCATAAGGTTTTACAAGCGGCTGGGCTACCGGCAATGCGGGCGCCTGGCGGATTTTATCGTGCGGGGCCATGACGAACTATTAATGCGCAAGACAATTGCCCCGGTCAATGTTTTTTACAGGAGGCCGTCCGACGGCCATAGGCCCTGATACGGCACCTACACAAGTATTGGCCGGATGACAGCGTCAGAGACCACCGGCACCAAAGGCAGGAAAAAATGACCACGGACAATAAGCTCACTATAAGTTTTCACGGCGCGGCGGGGGAAGTTACCGGCTCACGGCACCTTTTGGAAGTTAACGGCAAAAGCCTGCTGCTTGACTGCGGCATGTTCCAGGGCCACCGCTCGGACGCGGACTCAAAGAACCGCACTTTCCGTTTTCCGCCCGCCTCGGTGGACGCGGTCATGCTAAGCCACGCCCATGTGGACCACTGCGGCCTGCTGCCCCTTCTTTACCGCAACGGCTGCGACGCCCCGCTATACGCCACCCCCGCCACCGCCGAGATTACCGCCATAATGCTGGCCGATTCCGCCCGCCTGCAGGAGGGGGACGCGCAGTTCTACAACAAAATACACGCAGCCGAAGGCCTGACGATAGAACCGCTTTACACTGAGGAAGACGCCGATAAAGCGCTGTCTCATCTGCGCCCGATCGAGTGTAACGCGGAGTTCGCGCCGATCCCGGGCGTATCCGCCAGATTTCTTAACGCCGGCCATGTAATGGGCTCGGCCATGTCGCAGCTTGACATTGACGGCCCCGCGGGGCGGCGGCGCCTGCTTTACACCGGGGATCTTGGCCGCCCGGAAACACTCCTTATGGAGGCGCCCGTGCCGCCGGAAGGCGTGGACTGCCTGGTTATAGAAAGCACCTACGGCGACCGCCTGCACGAGCCGCTTGGCGACGCTGAAGACAAACTTGCCGATGCGATAAGGCGCGCCGTAAAGGAAAACGGGAAAATAATAATTCCCAGCTTCGCGCTTGAGCGTTCCCAGGAAATAATCTTCATACTGGACAAGCTGCGCCGTTCTAAAGGCGCGCCGGATATCCCCGTATACGTTGACAGCCCCATGACGACAAGCCTCACCGAGATCTTCAACAAACACCGGGAGGATTTTTGCTTTGACGAAAAGTTCCGCGATTACGCCCGCGCGGACGGCGACCCTTTCGGCTTTGATTATATACGCTACCTGCGCAGCAAGGAGGAGTCGCAGACGCTTAACTATAAGCCCGGCCCAATGATCATAATTTCCGCCTCGGGGATGTGCGAAGGCGGGCGCGTGCTGCATCACCTGCGCAACAACATAGAAAAAGAAAACACCACGGTGCTGCTGGTCGGCTATCAGGCGGAAGGCACTTTGGGCCGCCGCCTGCAGGACGGCGCGGCAAAGGTCAGGATTTTCGGCCTTGAACACGAAGTGTGGGCCAATGTGGAAACCCTGCACAGTTTCTCATCCCACGCCGACAAGAACGATCTGCTTGCTTTTATAAAAGCCATGAAGCCCGCGCCGAAAAAAATTTTCCTGGTGCACGGCGACGATGAGGCGCGCGGCGCTCTGTCCGCCAAACTGGGGGAAGAAGGTTTTAAAAATGTTTTTTGTCCGCAAATGGGGGAAACCTTTAATCTGGCTTAACCCGGATAATGAACGCATGAGCGGGCAGGAAAAATGCCGTAGAATGTCAGCGGCCATCGGGGCGGCGCTCCTGCTCGTTTTCTTGGGGCTCCCGCCCGCCGGCGCTTCCCAAACCTATCGTTTTGTCTACGACCCGTCCGGTAATGGTTCCATGGAATCCGGCGCGGTTACCCTGTCGGCCGCCGAAGCCCTGCTTAACGACGGCTATGATTACGCCGCCCTGAAAGCGGGCGTGCATTCCCGCTGGTTCCTGCGGCCCCTCAACCTGCCCGCCTCAATATTGCTGCTGCCCTCTCCGGAAAAAATAATACACGAGTATTACGGTCACGGCTCGGTTATACGGGAATTCGGCTACAAAGACGCCCGATACGGCTGGTCCTGGTTCGTTTCCGATCCCCGCCCCAGTTATGCCATTTCCGACAAACTTACGGCGCTTGGAACTTATGAGCAAAAGCAGCTCTGGCTGGCCGCCGGCGCGGGAGCCAGCCAGCTTTACCTGCTTGACGCCGAAAAGGAGATATACCGCTCGGGCAGGATGAAAGTTTACGATTCCGGTATTTTTCGCGCCGCCTATTCGGACCTATCCTATCTGAAGGACGGGCTGGATCCCGCAAGGACTGAGGGCGGAGACGGAACCTCATGGCTGCGTAATTTCAGGACCCGTTACGGCGCGTCAGTGGGTCTCACTGAAAGCTATGCCGGCAAAAGCCGCCGGTCGTTGGACCGCGCCATGAAGTTCGACCCCTGTTTTTATTGGCTGTTTTACGTGTGGGCCCATTATTTCCTGACAGGCGGGCGCGACGCCCCGGCGCCCATGCTCCCCCTGGGAGGGGGGATCGGGGCCGCTTTCGCGCCTAAAGCCAGCCTGACACCTTCGGGCCCTGAGAACTATTATTATATCTTCCTCGGGGGAAAGGGCAGACTGCTTTCGCTTTACTACCGGACAGGCAAAACCCCCGAAGGTGAAATAAAAGGGGGCGGAGCGGAATTCGGCCCTGTTGATCTGGCAGGCCTTAAGCTGACCCCGGCGCTGGATATCTGGACCTTTCCCGGGGCAAAAGATCCGCAGCTGCCTTTGCGCGCGAGCGGGCGGAATTTCCAGTTAAAGGCGGATATGCCGCTATACCGCTCGCTCGGGCTGAGCGCAAAGGCCGCATATAAGACAAAAGGTTATCTGCTGGGATATCCTTCCCACTCAGGTTTTTACGGCTACGCCGGCGCTTCGCTTGCCTTTTAGCCCGCAAATCGGCAAATCAGCCTCCCATAACCATCCTCACGAAATTATGTATAATCATGTAATATATGATTAAAAGATTTATCTCGATGATGAAAGGAAAAGCCAAGGTTTCCGTTCCGGTTCCGGGCTTTTACGGGCTGGGCATAGCCCCGAAGCTCCTTGAAGCCCTTGACCGTATGAAATTCGTGGAACCCACCCCCATACAAAAACAAGCCATACCGATAGCCTGTTCGGGCAACGACATGGTCGGCATAGCCCAGACCGGTACCGGCAAAACCATAGCGTTCGCCATTCCGATGATACAGACGCTGGCCGCCAAGCCGGGCAAGGGGCTGATACTTGTGCCCACGCGCGAACTGGCCATACAGGTGAACGAAGTGTATAAACAATTCGCTCCGCTTCTGGGAATGACCTCCGTGGTGCTTATAGGAGGGGAAAACATCTCCGGCCAGCTTACCGCCCTTAAAAAGAAACCGCGCGTTATTGTGGCCACTCCCGGCCGCCTGCTCGACCATGTTCAGCAGAACACGGTAAAACTGGATGACGTTCAGGTGCTGGTTCTGGATGAAGCCGACCGTATGTTCGACATGGGATTCGCCCCTCAGATAAACCGCATACTGCAATATGTGCCGAAAGAACGCCAAACCATGCTGTTCTCCGCCACCATGCCGGATGAAATAATGAAACTCGCCGCCAAATACATGAAGCTTCCCACCCGCGTGGAAGTGGCCCGCTCCGGCACCGTGGTGGAAAATGTCGTGCAGGAAGTTTATGTGGTCAACCGCGGCCTCAAGCCGGCTTTGCTTTCAAAGCTGCTGGATAAGTATTGGGGCACCGTGCTGCTGTTCGTGCGCACCCGATATAACGCGTGCGACATCACACGCGATATCCGCGACATGGGCCACAGCGTGGCGGAAATTCATTCCGACCGCACTCTGGGCCAGCGCAAAGAAGCCCTTGAGGGATTTAAAACCGGCAAATACCGCATTCTGGTGGCCACCGACATAGCCGCGCGCGGCATAGATGTAGTAGGCATAGAAATAGTGCTGAATTACGACCTGCCCGACGACGATGAAAGCTATGTGCACCGTATAGGCCGCACCGGCCGCGCCGGTAAGGCGGGCCACGCCATTTCGTTCGTGACCCCCGAACAGGAAACAGACCTGCGCAATATTGAACGACTCATAAGAATGCAGATCAATATAGTATCCCATCCCGAAATTCCAGCCGCGAAGCTGATAGGCCTGCCTCCCCAGTCCAAGAACACCGGCGGGCGGGGAGGTTTCAGGGGAGGCGGAGGCGGAGCAAGCCCCAAAAACCTGCCCACCAGCTTCCGCATGAAGCGCCGCAGCATGTACAGAACAAAATAGCCTTTTAGTGAGCCGCAAGAGCCGTTGGCCCCACTACACATGAGCTAAGGGGCCCGCAACAGAATAATATGGACATTTGGCTGAGTCGATTTTGGAGCGAGCCGAAGCGGCGTGAAGCGACGCGTACTACATGTACGTTAGCGGAACGCCGCAAAGGCGCAGCCCAAAAGCGGCCAGCCCCCAGGGGGAGGCCCATCTTTGAACCGGCTGCCGCGTTGCTCCTCAGTCACATAGACACCGCTATGCTCCCTCGTCGCGCCTTGCATCCGGCTCAAATCTGGGCCTCCAAATGCTCATATTATTCTGTTGCGGGCCCTAAAGGCCCAAAGCAAAATAGAGCCGTTGACACAGCCGTTTAAGGCCGGGGGCCGCTATACTTAAGTTATGAAACCGGAAAAAGAAATAGTGGAAATACGCAGGGTGGCCGTGGAAGACGCGGCGTGGAAAAAGCAGTTTGACGCCTTTTACCGCGATTCTCCTCCGCCAAAGCCCACCCTTGCCATGCCCCACGCCTATTTCGCGGCCTATTGCGGCGGCGGTATAGTGGGACACTCGGTAGTTTATAAAAAGCGCTCGCGGTGGACGCTGGACGGTCTGCGGGTAAAACCTGAATGGAGAGAGCGCGGCATAGCCAAGGCCCTTACGGCGTCGCGCATCCGCTACGCCATTGAAAACGGGGCCAGGGAAATATGGTACGCCTGCGAGGACGGGAATTTAGTGACCACCTGCTGTCATTTGCGCTTCGGCTTTGAAAAAGTGTCCCCCAAGGGCCGCAACAGCACTCCGGCCGCTCTCAACAGCTATCGCCTTATAGTCACCGCCGAGCTGCTGCGGAAACTGAACCCTTAGGAACTGTTCAGGTGGAAAGATAAAAGCAAATGGCGAATAGTAGCAGCCGGAGAAACTTTAATGTTCACTATTAACTATTTGCTATTTGCTTGCTTAGTATTTGCCGCTTAATTATGACCGAAAACGAAAAAAACGATTCAGCAGGTTTCTACGGGCTTGGAATAGCCCCTAAACTTTTAGCCGCGCTTGACGCGCTGAAGTTTAAAACGCCCACGCCCATACAGGCAAGAGCCATCCCGCCCGCCCTTGAAGGAAAGGATCTTGTGGGCATCGCCCAGACCGGCACGGGCAAGACCATAGCGTTTGCCATACCCGTGCTTCAGCGCCTGGCGGGACTTAAAGGCAGGGGCCTTGTTCTTGTCCCGACCCGGGAACTGGCTTTGCAGGTAAACGAGGTGTTTAAACAATTCGCTTCGCTCGCGGGTATCCAGACTTCCGTGATAATCGGCGGAGAGTCCATAAGCCGCCAGCAGCAGGACCTGCGCAAAAAACCGCGCGTGATAATAGCCACGCCCGGCCGGCTTATCGACCACATGCAGCAGCGCACCGTGCGCCTTGACGATGTCTGCGTGCTCATACTGGACGAAGCGGACCGCATGTTCGACATGGGCTTTGCCCCGCAGATAAACCGCATACTTGAGCAGGTGCCCAAAGACCGCCAGACAATGCTGTTCTCGGCCACCATGCCCGACGGGATAATGAAGCTCGCCGCCGCCCGCATGAAACTGCCTCTCAGAGTGGAAGTAGCCAGGCCTGGCACCGCGATAGAAAAGACAAAACAGGAAGTTTTCATGGTTTCAAAAGCCGAAAAGGCGGCGCTGCTTACCACTATTTTAGGGCAATACGGCGGCAGCGTTCTTCTTTTCGTGCGCACCAAGCGCAGCGCTCACAGGATAGTGCAGAACATCCGCGAAAGCGGCTACAACGCGGCGGAAATCCATTCCAACCGTTCCCTTAACCAGCGGAAGGAGGCCCTGGACGGATTTAAAACTGGCCGCTACCGCGTGCTGGTGGCCACGGATATTGCCGCCCGCGGCATAGACGTTATCGGCATCGAGCTGGTAATAAACTACGACCTGCCGGACGAAAATGAAAATTATGTTCATCGCATAGGCCGCACCGGCCGGGCGGGCCAGCCCGGCCACGCCATTTCTTTCGCCACGCCCGACCAGCGCGGCGACCTGAAAGCCATAGAACGGCTTCTCCGGACTATACTGCCCGTTTTGCCTCTGCCGAAACTCGCTCCGATTGCCCGCACTCCGGCGAAACCCAAAGCCCCGGTCATACAATTAAATCCGTCGGCGCCCGTTTCAAAACCTGCGCAGCGGCCCAATCCCCCGCGACCGCCGGCACAAAGCCACTTTCAAAAAAGGGCTCCTCAATATCAGGGACAGCGCAGGCCTTCGGACAATACAAGGACCCCGGCGGCGCCTTATCGCCGGCAGTCAGGCCCCGCCCATAATTACACACGCCCGCATAACGCTCCAAACGAGCGGAGCAGGCCCCGCACTTTTGGCACAGAAAGCAGGGCTGGTCGCCCCGTTTATAACCCCACACACCAACAGATTGCCCCAAAAGCGCGGGGCAGAGATCAAAGCGGAAATTTCAGGTTTACCGCGCCGGGCGGGCACCGTGTTGAGGCTTCCCCTTATTTTGACGAACCGCGCAGCCATGGCCGCCCGCACGGCCCGCGCCCGCCTGCCCGCCGCAACCGCGGCCAGGGCGGAAGCCGCATGCGTCCGGAATGGCAGTCCGGCGGACAACGCCAAGGGCAACAGCCCCGCCAGGAACAGCAAAAAAAACCGGCGCCGGGAAGCTGGTTCGCCCGCTTCATGAAAAAAAAGAAAGACGATTACCTGGATTGAAATTGCCCTCTCCGAAAATAAAAGGTCCTCACGACGATAGCATGCTGGGTTTTGGGTGTTCTCGCAGCCAAATTTAGGGTTCGCGGGTCCTGTCGGGCGACTGGAACGCAAAACCAGGGTCGGGACAGTCACGGATAAACCGCATAGCTGTTTTCCGCGACCCCGGCTCGGCGGTTCTGCTGCGCAGGGAACCGCCTCCGCCCTTGCGGCCCGGACGCGAAGCATAATTATGCTTCGCTCTGGCCTATGGCCGTGCCGTTTCACGGGCTATGCCCATCAGACGGCCTAAAGCCGGACCTCACCGTGCCCGCCCTTCCGTTCCTCGGCCTCGCCGCTTATGCAAGTCTCGGCCTCCGGACGGTTTTGCTAACCCAGCTCCCCCGCCACCCGCTCCAAATAGTGAATCGCGACTTATTTAACACCAACCGCCCCCAACATAACCACCCGCCAAGTTTTCATAAATCGCGCTTAAACAGCAGGGGGTCTCATTGCGGAAGTTAGTAGCAGTCGGGCGATTTTGTTTTGTTATGGACTTTCTTCGGACGGGGGAGTATTGTATTATATGTACTGAAAGATTACCGCAAAGGGACATTACATGACAATTATAACGCAGGGAGTGCGATGGGACCTTAAAAGTTATTTCCCTGAATTCAACGGGCCTGAAATGCTCAAGTTTAAGAAAAAACTGGCGGCCGACGTGGCCGCGCTGCAGAAAAAAGCGGCAAAACTGGCCCCGCTCTCGGCAAAAACCGCCGCTGACTGGGAAAAGCTTCTGCTTACTGCAGAAAATGTTGAAACCCGGCTGGGCCATATTATTTCCTACGTAACCTGCCTTGAATCCGCTCACGCGGACAATGAGGAATACTCAGCTGAAAGCGCAAAACTATACTCGCTCGCGGCGGAATATGCAAAATTCGGAGTGGACCTGCTGCGGGCTTTCAAGAATGTCCCTGGAAATATTTTTACCGCTTTTACAAAGCGCGAAAAACTCGCGCCAGTGCGGCATTCCCTCGCTCGCGTGCGCGAGCAGGCGAAACACACCATGGGCCCGACCGAGGAAAAACTGGCGGCCGACCTTGGCGTGGACGGTTTTCAGTCCTGGGACCGGCTCTACAGCAAAATTTCAGGCAAACTTCAGTTCGACATGGTCTGGCCCGACGGGCGCAAAGAACGCCTGCCCGTCTCGCGCTGGCGCGCCCTTATGTCGGACGCGGACCGCAAGGTGGGCCGCGCCGCTTTTGAGGGGGGAAACATTGCCTGGGCCGGCATAGAAGACACTTGCGCAGCCGCCTTAAACGCCATTTCAGGCACACGGCTTACCCTTTACCGGCATCGCGGGATAAAACATTTTTTGGATCAGGCGCTTTTCGGCTCCGGCATAAAGCGCGGCACCCTTGACGCCATGTACGCGGCGGTATACAGGAACATAGATTCCGTGCGCGAGATACTGCGCGTTAAAGCCGGAGCTATGGACCGCAAGGGAATAGCCTTCTTCGAGCGCGAGGCTCCCCTGCCGATGAAAGATTCCAAACTCTATACCTGGGAAGAGGGCTCCGCCAAAGTTTCGGCGGCTTTTAATCAGTCTTATCCGGCACTCGCCCGCTACTATAAGGACTTCCTCGCGCATCGCCGCCTTGAGTCCGAGTCGCGCGGCGGCAAGCGGCCCGGCGCTTTTTGTACCGGTTCAAATTTAACCGGGGAGCAGCAGGTTTACATGACCTTCAACGGTTCGCTGGGCGACGTGAACACGATAGCGCACGAAATCGGGCACGCCTGGCACAGCCACCTGCTGAAGGAAATGCGGCCCTGGGCCAGGGAATACCCCATGACGCTGGCCGAAACAGCTTCCATTTTCGGCGAACATATACTGGCCGAGGGCGTGCAGGCCGACCCTGAAGTAAGCGATACGCAAAAACTCATGATGCTGGACGAATACCTTACCGGAGCGGCCGTCACCATACTGGATATAACCGTGCGCTTTGAGTTTGAAAAGGCCTTCCACGAAGAACGGCGCAAAGGTGAAGTTTCAGTGGCGCGTCTGAAAGAACTTATGACTTCCGCCCAGCGGCGCGTTTTCGGTGACGCGCTTGAGCCAGGCGGGGAAGACCCGCTGTTCTGGGCCTCAAAACTGCATTTTTATATGACCGGCGTGTCTTTTTATAACTTTCCTTACACCTTCGGCTTCCTGCTTGCGGCCACGCTTTTCAGAAAATTCAAGGCCGAAGGCCCGTCCTTCCTGCCTAAATACGAGGCCTTCCTGCGGCTGACCGGCTCGGATACCGTGGAAAACGTGGCCCGGCGCAGCCTTGGCGCCGATCTCGGCAGCCCCGCCTTCTGGGAGGCTTCAATAAAAGGCCTTCAGGAACCGCTTGCGCGCTACAAAAAACTCCTTGCCGCCGCGCGCGTCCCCGTCTGCTCCGGAAGCGCGCACAAGTTGTAAACGCCCCCGGTTTTTTTTATTATCATAGTGGGTAGCAGCGTGTTTCAGCAACTTTTAGGTGAAGTAGTGGAACTCGTATCGGAGAAAAGTTCACGCTAAATTGTTTATGTCCCCTGAAAATGGTCGCATAAATCGTACTGGAGGTCTCATGAAAACAAAAGTCTCAATTCCATGGTACAAGACCGCCCTCATCGGCGGGCTGTCGGGAGCCATAGTTTTCTTCATCCTCATCGGAGTGCGGGCCCAGACAGCTTTAACAGTGGCTGCCGTCCACGCCAACTCAAAGCTGTATGTAGGCACGGAAGTACAGGTGACGGGCATGGTCGCTAATGTCCACTCGGGCACTAAAACGGTCAACGGCCATAAGGTCCCCTGCACCAGGCTCAACCTCTACGAAATAGACTCCAAGGGCCGCGAAGGCAACCATTATATCTACGTGTCGCTGCCAACGAGCGATTTCACATCCATGCCGGTCAACGGCGGGATGGCAACGATAACAGGTCCCCTGAAGTGGCCTTATGAGATCGCCGCAATCGATCCATAAACCCGCTTCCGGCTGACGACTGATGTTTTTTGCCTCACCCTTCAGTCTTCAGCCTTCAGCCTTTCTTCATAAAGTAGGTCCAAAAACAGCGGGTGAGTAGGACCGATGGCCCATGACTTCGATCAAGGCGCAGGCTAGACTATTGGGTAAATATAGGGGGAAAACTATAAAAAAATAAACGGCATAATGCCGGCTGCAATAATAGCTGCCGTGCGCGAGTATTCAGCGCAGTCGGCTTCTTAAAGGGGCTTCTTCCGGCTGTTCATAATTTACGGACTGGAGGTTTGTGAATGCGTGTAACAAATACCATAAAAAAATCGCTGCTTTTCCCGCTGGCTCTATTTTCCATCCTGCCGTTAACCGGCGCTTCCGCCCAAAGCGCGCCTCAGGTGCCGCTGTATCTGGCGTTCGTTCTGCATATGCACCAGCCTATCTATAATCCCGGCGTTCCCATCAACTGGGATTACTTCAACATGAACACCGACCCGGATTCAAACTTCAGCGTCAGGCAGGTATTTGACGAAACCGGCTTCTGCTACCGCAGGCCCGCGACCATAATAAACAACAACCCCGAAGCCAAACTCACCGTGCATTTCACCGGCTCGCTTATAGAACAGCTGGATTTTCTGGCGAAGAACGGCTTTAATTCAAAAGGCACACCGCTTGACGGAATATGGAACGATTATAAAACCGCGGTAAAGACCGGCCGCCTTGAGATGATATCGGACGGTTATTATCATCCCATCTTCCCGCTTATAACCAAACAGGACGCGGAGCTGCAGGTAAAAAAACTGCTGCCGGTGGTCCAGGACCGCTTTCAGACCGTTCCAAAAGGCTTCTTCCCGCCTGAAATTGCTTTTGACACTTCAATAACTCCCTGGCTTAAGGAGTTGGGCTTTCAATGGTCGCTGTTCGACAGTTTCCATATTATGAACCTGCCGAACAAGGATAAATGGAGCAGGGAATACTCGGAGGCCGCTTTCAGGCCGCATCTTTCCGATTCCGGCGGAGTAAAATTCATCGTGATACCGCGCGAACACTGGCTGGGCTCCAATCAGAGCGACGGCATAAGCTCGGATTATCTTCTTCAACAGCTGGCCCAGATACAGAAATGGAACACCGACCCCGCAAGGCCTTTCCTTGTAGTAATAGTCACCGACGGAGACAACGGCTGGATGAGGCAGGCGGGCGGCGGCTACTACGACTGGTTCTGGCCCAATCTTCTGGACGCGCTGAAGGCCCCGCAGAACAGCTGGGTAAAGCTGGCCACGATATCCGAATATCTCAAAAACGTCTATACTCCTTCCGACGTCATTGCGGTAGAGCGCGGTTCCTGGGGAGTCGGTGGCGCGCACATAGACCTTTCAACCTGGGACAGCAGCGCGGTGCACAAGCAGATGTGGGACAAAGTCAACCAGGTCAGGCAGCAGTTGACCGCCCTTCAGGCCGCTGCCCCGGAACAGCAGAAAGCCCTGGCCTGGGATTATTTCGCCATGGCCGAGACCAGCTGCTACTGGTTCTGGAACAACACCGCCTGGGCGCAGAAATCCTCCGCCGCTCTTGACCTCGCTCTCAAAGCCATGCGGCAGGCCAAATCAGAGCCGGTTTCTGCAAGCGCCGGCGGTTCTCCCGCCTTCAAACAGCTGAAGGACATCGCCGTAGGAAAAAAGTGAAAATATTCTATCTGTCATTATGGAGAGTTCGAAAGGCTGTCAAATATAATAGAATAATCTGCATATCGCGGATCAGGGGTGAATGAATGAAAAACAAAGCGCTGCTGGTTTTATTATCGCTTGCGGGCTTTCTTGCTCCCGCTTTTTCAAAAGACGCTCGCGCCAATAAATGGGACTTCCGGGACGAAACCATTTACTTCGTTATGACCGACAGATTCGTGGACGGCGACAAGGCCAATAACAACATTTACGGCGATGAATACCAGCCGGGGAACCTGAAATACTATCAGGGAGGCGACTTTAAAGGACTGATACAAAACCTGGACCATATTAAGGACATGGGATTCACGGCTGTCTGGATTACCCCGCCTGTTATGCAGCCTCCCGGCAGGTATATGAACTCAAGCGGCTCCTATGACGCGGCGGGGTATCACGGTTACTGGGGCTGGGATTTTTCAAAGATAGACCAGCACCTGGAATCAAAGGATGTTTCTTACGCGGACCTTATCAGCGCCGTGCACGCCAAGGGGATGAAATTGATACAGGATATAGTGCCGAACCACGGCCACGGCGTAGACACGAATCCGTCCATACAATGGCATAACAGCAGGGGCAAGGTTTTCGGCCTCGGGAAGATGTTTGATTTCTACGACGACAAACAGAACTGGTTCCATCACGGCGGACCCACCGTGGCGGACCTTTTGGACCTTAACGAAGATAATCCGGAAACAGCGCAATGGCTGGTGGACATCTACAAGGGTTATCAGAACATGGGCGTGGACGCTTTCAGGATAGACACCGTAGCCTGGATGAAGCCGGAATTCTGGAAGACTTTCACCGGCGAAATGCACAAGAACCGGAAGGATTTTTTTATGTTCGGCGAGGTGTGGACCAACGGCGATTTCAACTGGCTGGCCAGCTACACGAACCTCGCTCCCGGCGACCCGATGAACTCGGCCATGAGCGTGCTGGACATGCCGGGCTCCGCCATGAGCTCGTGGGGCCAGTTTGAACAGGTGTTCAAGGGCGGGGATTACAATCAGGTGGACAATGTCCTGAGGAACGACCCCAAATACAAGGACGCCACTTACCTGGTGACTTTCCTGGACAATCACGACAAACCCCGGTTCAACGGCCCCGGCTGGGACGGCAGTTCGGCAACGACCGAGCAGTATTTTGACGGGCTGAATTTTTATTTTACCGCGCGCGGCATCCCCTGCGTTTATTACGGCACCGAAGTGCAGATGGTGGGGGGCAGCGACCCGGATAACAGAAAATACCTGGGAGTGGACGGAATAAAAGCCTCAAAAACGAACCCGGTCTATCTTCATCTGCAAAAGCTCAATGCCGTGCGGCGCGCGAACCCCGCTTTACAGAAGGGCGTTCAGACCCGGCTGTACGGTTCAAAGGACCAGTATGTTTTTAAGCGCGAATATAACGGAGAATCTGTTTTCGTGTTCCTGAATAAGGAGCAGAACGGGGCCTCTGTCACTTTGAGCGTTCTGCCTCCGGGCAATTACATCGACCTTTATAGCGGCGAGACCTTCACTGTCGCCGGCAAGAGGGGGAAAGGCAGGTTCACGATCACTATTCCGGCCCACGGACTGCGCGCCCTTACAAGCGGCGTTGTCCGGGGCGAGCCATGGAAAATGCCTGAAAGCTATAGATTTGACCGGCCGCAGGCAAAAACCGCGGAAGATATTCAGAAGATAGAAGCTGAGGCCCAAAAGCTGGTCCCGCCGGCAAAGTAAACCCCGCACTTTTTCCGACAGCCCAAAGTGCGGGATAAACCGGAAAAGGCTAAGGTCGTTTATTTTTTAGCTTAAATTCCCAATATGCTGCCAGGATACATCACGGGGTTCAGCATCCCGGACAGCATGCACCAGAAACCGTAGATCTTCGACACTATATACCATGTCAGAGCCGCTATCACGACTGTATACGCCCATTTGGCCCGGCGGGACAAAAGCGGAGATTTCCAAACAAAAACAATACTGAACGGCCCCATAGCCAATAACGTCAGCGTTATTATACCCCAGTGCTTATAATACCAGGGAACACACTTTCCCTGCCCCTTTCCGCAGAAACGGCAATAATTGTCCTCAGGGGCTATTATCCCGGCGCAGGCCCAGCAAGCCGATGTGACGGAGTCTTCCATATGTTTCAAAATTTTTATAGAGATGTGACCCTGAGTAATAACCAGTAGCCTTAGTTGAATTTCTGTTCCGTAAAATCGGCAGTGATCACTTTTACTTTCAGTAATTTAAGGTAGGTCTTCATGCGGCTGTCGGTGACGGCCACGGCGAGAGTTATTCTTTCCCCGCCCTCAAACACTTCTTCGCGGGAATATTTTTTAGCGTAAATTAACTGCCCGTTGCCGTCCATGAACACTATCTTGCCGCTGAAAGACTCAAAGCGGCGGTTCGTGACGTTTTCAAGTTCCACAAAAAGCTTCACGCCCACCCTGTTGCCGCCCATGATATTTTCTTTCTTGATAAACGTCGCCGTTATAGGCTTGGGCGGTATTTTATCTGAGGCCCGTGGGGCGGTTTTTCCGCTTTCAAGCCTGGTGACTCGTTTTTCCACCTTGACCACCCTGACTTCAAGGCCAGTCAGACGTTTTTCAATTTTCTGCTGACAATGCGCGCCCGGGGAAAGAAGCGCCAACAAAAGCACCGCGCAGCCTGTGTTAACCCGAATCCTGTAGTTCAAGATGGTTTTCATCGGTAATAGTTTACAAATTTAACGGTATATCCTATAGTTAAAATCCCGGTTCAGCCGATAAAGCCCAGGTGTTCAAACAGGATCTTAAGGCCTATGGCTATCAGTATAAGCCCGCCAAGAGCCTCCATCCGGTTTTCAAAAAAGTGCCCCGTTTTTGAGCCCAGCGCCACGCCAAGAACAGAAAGAGCGAACGTCACCAGTCCTATTATAAGCGCGGGGCCGGCTATAGAAACCGTCAGCATGGAAAATGTGATACCCACGGCCAGAGCGTCAATACTGGTGGCAATCGAAAGCAGGGTAAGGGTTCCCGTATCAAAGGGGGAGGATTTGCTCCCGCAGGTTTGCTCTTCTTTCATTTTGAAAGACTCATGGATCATTTTCCCGCCTATAAAACCAAGCAGGCCGAAGGCCAGCCAATGGTCAAAACCTGAAATAAAATTTTTCAGCCGCAGGCCCGCAAGCCAGCCAAGCGCCGGCATCAGCGCCTGAAAGCCGCCGAAAAAAAGCCCCATTTTAACGGCATTGGGCAGATGCAGTTTTTTCATAGCGGCCCCGCTTGCCACCGCCACCGCAAAAGCGTCCATGGAAAGCCCCAATGCTATCAGCAATATTTCCAATGTTTTCACAATACGATTGTATAATTTAATGGACGGCGAGTTAAAATTCCAGAGAATAGAGGAGAGAGGTTAGCGGTTAGGGAAGGAGTCCCTTATTCATCCCCTAATCCCCTAACCGCTAGCCCCTATCCGCTGCCGTATAGGCCTTTAGACCCATACTCCGGGGGGGCTTTGGACCCTTAAAAAAGCTATTCATGTAAGCTATACTAATAAGTACAGACTCTGCAAAGTTAAGGGGTGAATAATGAAAAATATACTATATCTGATACTTGCCGTTACTATAGCTCCCAACGCCTATGCTTTGGATCTTGTTTCCCTTAAGGCTTCCGACATTAAACAACAGGAAATAAGCGTACCTGCGCCTGTTGCGCAAAAAGCGGAGCCGGCGGTAAAAACCGAGCAGACCAGGGCATACACAAACCTCTGGATGAACATCAATAATAATGTTTCCATGAAAGAGGTGGAAGCGCAGGATTATATGGCGAGAATAGACGTCACGGTCCGCAAAGTTTTTGATAGCCAGTTCGACGTGAACTGCAGAGTGGACAATAATTACCAATGGGCCACGGTACGCAAAAGCGGTAATACAAACTACCAGCTGAGCGGCTCGGGCATGTTCCTTAGTATGGATGAATGGGGGGGAAACTATAATATTTCAGGCAACGTGACTGAAAACGGCCAGACCAAATACCTCAATCTGACCATGTACAAAAGCTTCGACGAGTTCTCCTTCAACGTTAATTCCTACGGCCTGAACCTTAGTATAAACAAGACCGGAATAAACGGCAGCTTTGACACCACGCAATATTCAAAAACCGCCGTGGCCGCCGTAGTCACGTTCGCACTGGCCGTGCAGGCCGACAAATCAGCCCCCGCCGCTCAGCCCTCCAAGACGAAAACCAGCCAGTACGTACAGGTTTCCGGCGACGTAAACCTGACCGGCAACGGCTTTGTGCCGCAAAACGGCGGCTATACCACCGTCAATCTCACCGGCTCGGCCGCCTTCAGCGACGCCTCCGGCAAGATCCGGTCCAATCAGGCGTACATTACCGTGCCGGCCTCCATGTGGATACACCCGAACCAGTATGTGTTCCAAACCGTGTGGCCCAACGTTTCCGCGCAGTTTTACCAGGACGGCAAATATGTCGGCTCCGCTAATATGAGCGGCAGCATCAATGTCAGCGGCTGGCCCAGCGGCAGCTTCGTCTATCTAAACGGCAGAGGCCGCCTGAGCGGTTCCATTTACGTGAACGACGGGCAATAGCTCCGCTTTGACAAAAAAAGCGCCCCACTGCGGGGGCGCTTTTTTTATTGGCAAGCAGACTGTGGGTGCGGGGCCGATGGTTTACAAATGGCTATCCGAGCCTGTTTCTCACTTTATCCCAGGATCGGGTTATCAGAAAACTTTCTTCCATATTAGCGGCCATACGGAGGAATTTACTCATCGGCGCCGCGAACGTAAGCGTTTCTTTCGGTACATACGGTCTGGCCGACACGTCGAACATCCCGATGACCCCCCTTGGACGGGCGGAAGCTTTTTCGAGATAGGGGTATTGGATAATAGAGCCGCAGCCGGCGCAAAAAGGACAGAAAACCCCGTTCGGTTCCGCTTCATCGTAGTTCGCGAGAGTAAAAAGACCCGACAGGACATCAGGCGTCGCGAAGAAGACGACCGCGTCCGGAGAGTCCGATTCCTCCAGAAAGTCAAACCGCTTAAAAACTATATATTTGGCCGGAGCTGTGAACTTTGAAGCTGCCCCGAGCATCTCTTTGACCAGTTCGGGCGATTTTTTATAGCGCTCGCCTTCAAGCCTGTCCGGAATACCGCATGACAGGAAATACTCAAAGTTCGGCGCGAGGTCCGTTGTAAATCCGGCGTATCTTTTGCCGCCGGCGCAGCCGATAGAACCCGCTTCAAAGCAAAGAGAGGCGCCTTTGCGGACTTTTGCCAGCGCTCCGATAATACACTGGCGGCCTGATGGCGGCGCTGTCAGCTCGGCGCGATCCCCTGTGCCGGTGTAATAAAAAGCGATAGGGAGTTCCGCGCCGTTAAAATATTTATTCCATTCTTCTATGAACTTTTTTTTCACTGTCATGTCCATAGCGCTTTACCTCGTAATTGTTCTGTCAGCGTAACTGCTCAGGTAGCCAGAAGTAAGAATTCAGCAGTCAGAAGCAGGCCATCCTGAATTCTGACTACTGAATTCTGTATACCTGAAAGGGGCTGTTGGCTTTTCCAGCCGCCCCTATTTAGCCGGCGGATTTATTTTACTCAGGGCTTTGGCGGCAAATTTGCGCACGCCGGCGTCGGAATCGTTCAACGCTTTGTTAAGTTCAGGGATCGCGCTTTTGGCCTTTGTGCCCATTTTACCCAGGGCTTGGGCGGTTAATATGCGCACGCCGGCATCTGAATCGCTCAACGCTTTTATAAGTTCAGGAACGGCGCTTTTGGCCTTGGGGCCTATTTTACCCAGGGCTTGGGCGACGGCTTTGCGCACGCCGGCATCGGAATCGCCTAATGCCAGCGCAAGGTCAGGAACCGCGTTTTTGGCTCCGGAACCGAGTTTACCCAGGGTGCGGGCGGCAGCTGTGCGCGCGCCTATGTCAGAATCGCTTAAGGCTTTTATAAGTTCGGTAACCGCGTCTTTGTTTTGAGGACTTGTTTTATCCGGAGCCTGGGCATACGCTTTGCGCGCAATATCCTCAGCCTCGCTCACAGTGGTTTTGCTTTCAGGAACGGCGGTTTCGGCTTTAGGGTTTATTTTATCCAGGGCGGCGGCGGCATTCGCGCGCGCCTCATCGTTAGGATCGCCCAATAGTTTGGTGAGTTCCGGAACAGCGTCTTTGGCCTCAGGGCCTATTAAACCTAATGCGCCGGCGGCTAATTTGCGCAGTTTATCGTTAGAGTCACTCAACGCCTTTGTAAGTTCGGGAACGGCGCTTTTGGCCTCCGGGCCTATTTTCCCCAGGGCGCCGGCCGCGTTTTCGCGCACTTTGTTGTTAGAATCGCTTAATGATTTTGCGAGTTCAGAAACCGCGGTTTTGGCTTCGGGGCCTATTTTCCCCAGGGCGCCGGCCGCACTTATGCGCACCTCGTCATTAGAATCGCTCAACGATTTGATAAGGTCGGGAACAGCGGGTGCGGCGTCAGGACCTATTTTCCCCAGGGCCCAGGCCGCATTTATGCGCACCGCATTAAAATCGCCCAATCCCTTTGTGAGTTCGGCAATGGCGGTCTTAGCTTCCGGACCTATTTTACCCAGGGCGTCGGCGGCTAATGCGCGTACATCGACGGCGGAATCGCTCAATGCCTTTGTAAGTTCGGGGACGGCGGTTTTGGCTTCAAGGCCCATTTTGCCCAAGGCGGCAACAGCGCGGCTGCGCACCTTTTCCTCGGAATCGCTTAACGCTTTTATGAGATCGGCAAGAGTGTTAGAGCCTATTTTAGCCAGGGCGACAGTAGCCTCCCCGCGCATGTCGGCATTGTAAGAGCTTGAAAGCTTTGTAAGTTTAGGAACGGCAGTTTTGGCTTCCGGGCCGATTAAACCCAAGGCAACGGCCGCCGCCACGCGGACATCGGGATTGGAATCGCTTAACGCCTTTACAAGTTCGGGAACCGCGGTTTTGGCGTCGGGGCCTATTTTACCCAGAGCGTCGGCGGCAAATGCGCGCACATCGGTATCAGAATCACCCAACGCGTTTGTAAGGTCGGGAACCGCAGTTTTGGCGTCGGAGCCCAGTGCGCCCAGGGCGACAATGGCTGCCTTGCGCTTATAGCTGTTGGAATCGGTCAATGACTTTGTAAGGCGGGTAACCTCCGCTCTTGACTCGTAAGAATCGGCCTGTAATTCGGTTGCGGAATAAACAGCCAGAGAAACACAGGCGAGTGCCATAAAAATCCCGCGCTTGCGCATATTGATGTGACTGGTAAAACCTTTCGCATTTTCAGACATTTAACCCTCCTTAACTTTTGTGCCGCCTAACATTTGAGTTCAAAATTTAAATCCGGCCTTTTACAGCCTGGCGCACGGCCCAAAGGGCTGACAACACTAATATATTAAAGATTGACCGTTATTTCAATAACTTTTATTTTCCGTACTGCTTCCATACTCAGGATGTATCGCCAGGCAGTAATTTTCAAGTATGAACTGTTCGGTGCCGGGCATTATCTTTTTAACTTTACACACATCCGAGTTGGGCGGGCAGAGGCGCGCGAGCGGATGTCCGGCCTTGATATACTGAGGGCAGGCGGAACAAATACCTTCCAGTGTTTTCAACACCTGCTTCTTCTTCTCTTCCTTCAGCGTTTCAAAAAACTTCGCCGCGTCGCTTTTCATCCTGCCGGCAAAAGTGCGGGTGGGGTAAACCAGACTTAACTTCGGCTTGCAGAGTTTGGGCCAGGAGGCAGCCGCCGCTCCCGCGCCGCCGTAAATCAGCTCCGTACGGCTTAAAATACGCCCGCGGAGCGCCGCAGGGGCGGCCACATCCGGCGAATACTTGCTATGCGAAGTGAACCCGCCATAAAGGTCATATTTGGAAATACAGGCTTCAATGGCCGGATAAACTTTTTCTTTTTTCGGACCGGTCACAAAGCCGCCCTTGATGTCGCCCTCGCCGATAAAGAAAAAACCGAGCACGAACGGTTTTGCGAGCGTTTCATAAACGGAATCGGCCGGCAGGTCCTGGTATATCTCCGTTTTGGTCTGAGGGTAAAGCGCGTCCAGCCCCTGGCTCAGAAAGGCCGGGATATCGGTGCAGGCTTTCAAAGTTATCGAATCCTTAAATTTTGATTTTTCCGGCAGTGAGCAATTTCCGGTGAAGATCAGGAACCTGCCCTGGGAGCAGAAATCAATTATTGGCTCGTCGCCCTGAGGCGCGGCGTTATCCACATAAAACTGGCCAAAGCCCGGTTTAGGCAGTAAAAGAATAAAGGCTATAAGCCATATTTTCATATAAGGCAATTCACTGTTTTTTCCCGCCGACGGCTCCGGAGCTTTGGCGGAGCGGCCATCATAAGCAAAACTCCCCCGGCTGGTCCGGGGGAGTCGCGTTTTTTCCGTGTTTTTCCCTGTCAATCCTCTTCCAGTTTGGTCGGCATGATAAGCTTCTCGTTCTTCTTCAGTAGCGCGGCGGGAACCGGCCTGACCATTTTTGTCTGGGTCATCTCTTCCAGATACTTTTTGACCGTTGTTTTCCAATAGTTCTGGGTAATGTAGAAAACCTTGGCGCCGCCGAGCTCGTGCTGTACGTCGGGCCACGGATAAGAAGGCTGGGCCATTCCTATGCCCCATCTCTTGAGGCCGTTATAGCTTTCATAGGTCGCCCAGAATTCCTTCTGTTTCAAAGTTTCGAAACAGTATTCGCACTTCGCGTAATACATTATCGCCCCGGCCCGCAATCCTCTTCTGAAAGCCAGAGAATGAAGGCTGATATTGATATTCTCGTTCATCAGACGGCCGTTACAGAACGCAACCACATGTCCGTCAATAACACCGACGAGATGATAGGGGTCTTTCAGGCGGTTCCTGACCCAGCCGAGAATCTCGGCGTAGACCCGGGCTCCCACGATGTCGTAAAAATCATGGTCAATGTCCATTAACTTTTTGACATAGTCAAGGAATAAAGGGGCTTCCTCTCTTTTTATCGGGCGGATCACCATCGTTTCGCCGGTTTTCAGCTTTACCATCGCCGGCTCAAAAGGCGGTATATCCATTGACGGGCCGCACAATAACGGCTCAAGTTCAGAGACTTTGAAGGTTACCACTTCCTGCGAGACCTTTTCAGGGGGTGCTTTTATCATTTTTTTCTCCATTGTACGGACATTTTACCGCATCTTTTCAACAGGCAGGGATTCGCGTTGCCTGTCTGAGAAGTGCTTTTTCAGATTATACAATACTTTTTCAGATGAATATAACGCTTATCCGGCGCGGCGTCCGTTTATAAGGAGCCTGTTTAATATATTGAGAGGCCAAAGCGCTTTTTTAGTCAGGAAGGGGAAGTTGTTGACAATAAAAGCGGGCTTGTGATAAGATTATTACGCATTCATTTTTAATTGGCTATTTACTGAAAAAATCCGTCATTAAAAACGACTCAGATCAAGAGACTCCAGGAGGTTCCAATATGGGCAAAAAACATCAGATAGCATGGCTCCCCGGCGACGGCGTCGGCAAAGAAGTAATGGAAGCGGCGCGTATCGTCCTTGACCGCGTTGAATTTGACGCCGAATACATCCACGGCGACATCGGCTGGGACTTCTGGTGCAAGGAAGGCGACGCGTTCCCGCAGCGCACCATTGACCTCCTTAAGAGCGTGAAAGCCGCGCTGTTCGGGGCCATCACTTCAAAGCCGGTTAAGACCGCCGAGAAGGAGCTGATACCCGCGCTCCAGGGCAAGGGGATGGTTTACCGCTCGCCTATCGTGCGCATGAGGCAGCTGTTCGACCTCTATGTTTGCCTGCGCCCCTGCAAAGCCTACCCCGGCAACCCTCTCAACTACAAAGAGGGCATTGATATAGTGGTGTTCCGCGAAAACACAGAGGACCTCTATTCAGGCGTGGAATTCAATACCGTGCCGGACGAACTTCGCGACACGCTTATCAAACTTTCACCCCCGTTCAAAGCGTTTAAGAACTTAAAGAGCGATGAATACGCTATTTCCTGCAAGATAAACACAAAAAAAGGCTCGGAGCGCATTGCCCGGGCCGCCTTTGAGTTCGCCCGCAAGTTCAACCGGAAGAAAGTAACGGTGGTTCACAAAGCCAATGTCGTACGCGCGACAGACGGGCTGTTTTTAGAAGCGGCGCGCGCCGTGGCTAAGGACTACCCCGAGATAAAGATAGATGACGCGAACATTGACGCCATGACCATGTGGCTGATCAAGAACCCGTTCAACTACGACGTAATGGTCGCCCCGAACCTGTACGGCGACATAATCTCGGATCTGAGCGCGCAGCTGGTGGGGGGACTGGGTTTCGGCTGCTCGGCCAATATCGGAGAGAAACTGGCGGTGTTCGAACCCTCTCACGGCTCTGCGCCCAAGTACGCCGGCCTTTACAAAGTCAATCCCATCGCCACCATTCTCGCGGCAAAGATGATGCTTGAATGGCTCGGAGAGGCCGACAAAGCGAAGGCGATAGAGGACGCAACCGCCCTGGTGATTAAAGAGGGCAAAGTGCGCACTTACGATATGGGCGGTTCTGCCAGCACTCTTGATATGGCGCGGGCCATAGCGGACAAGTGCGCAGTAGCCGGCCCGGCGCGGACATGAATATAACACAGAATAATTCGCCGCGCATCCTGCTGCACGAAGTCGGCCCCCGGGACGGCCTGCAAGTGGAGAAGGAGGTAGTCCCCATTGAGAAGAAAGAGGCCTGGCTCCGGGACCTGATGGAGTCCGGTCTGGACATCATTCAGGTCGGCTCTTTCGTGCATCCCGAAAAAGTCCCGCAAATGGCGGACACGGACGAGCTGTTCCGCCGGCTGACAGCGAAAAAGACTTCCGCGGCCGTCCTCTCGGGACTGGTGCTTAATGAGAAAGGTTTGGAGCGGGGACTTGCCTGCGGCGTTGAGATGTTCTGCATGGGCGCTTCGGCCAGCGAGACCCACAGCCGAAAGAATACCGGCATGGGAACAGAGGAATCCACAAAGCGTATAATCGGCGCCGCGAAAACCGCCGTAGCCGCCGGTAAAAAAGTGCAGGTCTCGGTACAATCCGCGTTCGGCTGCGGGTTTGAAGGCGCTATCCCTGAGGAACGCGTACTCAATATGGTGCGGGCCTACCTTGAAGCGGGCCTGCGCAACATCAGCCTTGCCGACACGGCGGGACATGCCCATCCGGCGCAGGTGGAGCGGCTCTTCGGCGAAATTTTCAAGATGGACAAGGGCGTTGAGTGCGCCTGTCATTTCCACAACACTTACGGCCTCGGCATGGCGAACATCTTCGCCGCCATGCGCTCCGGTGTGACTTCAGTTGAAACGTCTTTTGCAGGCCTGGGCGGCTGCCCGTTCACAAAAGTCGCGGCCGGCAACGTTGCCACCGAGGATTTTGTCCACGCCCTTCAAAGGGAGGGCCTGCGCATGGACGTGAGCCTGGGCCTCCTTATCGCCGTCGCCCGCGACGCGGCCGCGCATTTCGGCCGCGACATGCAGGGCTTCGTTTACAAGATCGGACACATCCATATTAACAAGTCGCAGACCGTCAGCCAGCAGTAGCGAGTTACAGGATACACGCCACAGGTCACAAGCAAGCTTAGTATCAAGTTTCAAGCGAACTCTCATTCTTCACTTGTGACCTGAGACAAGCCTATGGTAGTGCAGTATCAGGGCCTATGGCTAACAAACGGCCATGAGACTTGCAACTTGTCATGTGACATGCAACTTGTGACAGCGGCGTGA
This sequence comes from Elusimicrobiota bacterium, assembly GCA_026388155.1. Lineage (NCBI taxonomy): Bacteria > Pseudomonadati > Elusimicrobiota > Elusimicrobiota bacterium. The sequence goes on along the minus strand of JAPLKI010000016.1, from coordinate 208,374 downwards.
ACGCCGCTTAAAGGAGCATTTATGAGCAAACCAATCCTCTCGGGAATACGGGTGCTTGACCTTACCAACGTGTTAGCCGGGCCTTTTGCCACTCTGCACCTGGCGCTGCTGGGCGCCGAAGTAATTAAGATCGAAAACCCAAAAGACGGCGACCTGGCCCGGAAGCTCGGCATAATGCCGGCTTTGAACGACCAGTTGATGGGAACCAGTTTCCTGGCCCAGAACGCGAACAAAAAGTCGCTGACCCTGAACACCAAGACTCCGGAGGGTAAAGAGATCTTCCGGAAGCTGGTGAAAAATGCGGATGTGCTGGTGGAGAACTTCCGGCCCGACGTTATGGACCGGCTGGGCCTCGGCTATAAATCCCTTTCCGAAATAAATCCCCGCCTAGTCTACTGCGCCATCTCCGGCTTCGGCCATACCGGGCCCGACGCGTTCAAACCCGCCTACGACCAGATAATCCAGGGCTTGAGCGGCGTTATGGACATCAACGGCGATGAAAGGCTCAACCCCCTGCGCGCGGGCTTCCCCGTATGCGATACGGTGGGCGGGCTCAACGCGGCCTTTGCCGTATTAGCGGCGCTCTATCATCGCGAACGCACCGGCGAAGGGCAGTTTATCGATATAGCGATGCTGGACTCGATCATGCCCCTTATGGGCTGGGTGGCGGCGAACCTCCTTATCGGCGGCCAGCATCCGGTGCCGATGGGCAACGACAATTTAACCGCCGCGCCGTCAGGAACGTTCAAGGCCAGGGACGGCTATATTAATATCGCGGCGAACAAGCAGGAGCAGTGGGAAGCCCTCTGCGACATTCTGGGAGTTCCGGAACTGAAGAAAGATCCGCGGTTCGAAAAGCGGGACACCCGTAAAAAGAACCGCAAACTTCTGACCCCGCTGCTGGAAGTGAAGCTTGCCGAAAAGCCGACCGCCGAGTGGGTGGAGCTGCTTAACGCGAAAGGCGTGCCGAGCGGCGCCATTTTGGAACTTGAAGCTGCGCTTAACCAGCCGCAGATAAAGCACCGCGGGATACTCAAAGAGGTGTCTGCCGAGGGCATAGGCACGCTGAAACTGTTCGACCTCTCCGCCAAGTTTGAAAAGATGCCGGGACAGCTTAACGCGCCGCCCCCGCGCCTTTCGGCCGACACGGCGGAAATACTCAAAGAACTCGGAGTTGATGAAACCGAATTGGCCGCCCTGAAAGCTAAGGGCGTGGTGTAGGGCATAGCGAATAGGGAACAGCGAATAGCGAATAGTTTATTAAAAAACATAATCTCTTCCGCAGACCCTATTCACTATTCGCCATTTGCAAGTCGCTAGTTGATATCTACTCAAATTAGCATTAAGGAGATAATAATATGGGCATGACTTATGTTCAGAAGCTGTTGGCAAAGGCAGTCGGACGTCCGCAGGTGGCGGTCGGAGAAGTACTGGAACCGGAAGTCAACCTGGCAATGTCGCATGAAAACGGCGCTTTGGTGATCAGCCAATTTGACGAGATATTCAAGGGAACGGGACGCGAGGCGAAAGTCTGGAATCCGGACCACATAGCGATAATCTTTGATCACCGCGTTCCCGCCGAGTCATCAAAGACCGCGGGCAACCAGAAGAAGATACGCGAGTTCGTGGGTAAGCAGGGGATACGCAAATTCCACGATATCCGCGGCGATGTGGGCGGTATCTGCCACCAGATACTGGCCGAAAACGGGTACGTGCGTCCGGGCAGCGTGCTGGTGGGCACCGACAGCCATACCACCACACATGGCGCGCTGGGCGCGTTCGCGTTCGGCATCGGCGCCACAGAGATGGCCTCGGTATGGACGCTTGGCAGGATACTGAATGTGGAGGTGCCGGGCTCGATAAAAGTGATAGTCAACGGAAAATTCCAGGAGCATGTCTACCCGAAAGACCTGATACTGCACGTGATAGGGCGGCTCACCGCGCAGGGAGCCAACTTCAAGGCGATAGAGTTTTATGGAGACACTATCAGCAATATGCCCACCTCGGGGCGGCTGGTGCTCTGTAACATGAGCGTTGAAGCCGGCGCCACCGCGGGTCTGGTGCCGCCCGACGCGGAAACCCAGCGCTACCTGCGGGAAGAAGCGGGCGTGAAAGAACCGCTGGATATTTTCGGTCCCGATCCGGACGCCGTCTACGACCAGGTGCTTGAAATAGACGCCTCCAAACTTGAGCCTCAGATAGCCTGCCCGCACACGGTGGACAATGTTAAACCGATTGGAGAAGTCGCGGGCAAGAAGCTGCACCAGATCGTGATCGGCTCCTGCACCAACGGGCGGCTGGACGATCTCGAAATCGCGGCAAAGATACTGAAAGGCCGCCGCGTGGCGGACGGAACGCGGATGCTGGTGTTTCCCGCGTCGTGGCGGATTTACCACAAAGCGCTTGAAAGCGGCGCGATAAGCGCGCTGGCAAAAGCCGGCGCGGTAGTTTGTAATCCCGGCTGCGGGCCGTGCCTCGGCATACATCAGGGCGCGCTGGGCGACGGGGAAACCGCGCTGGCGACCACTAACCGTAATTTCAAGGGGCGCATGGGCAACCCTAAGGCCGAAGTGTATCTGTGCTCGCCGGCTGTGGCGGCGGCAAGCGCCATCACGGGCAAAATAACAGATCCCAGAGGAGCGCTGGTTGCAAAATGAGCAAAACAGGAAACATTGAAGATAGAAGAATTTAATATTGGAGGTATTTTTCACATGGCTACTAAAAAAATTGTTCTAAAGGTTGGCGACGACGTGTCCACCGATATCATTTATCCCGGCCGGTTCATGGCGACAGTGCTGCCCACCGAAACACCGCAGTTCGCGTTCGCCGACAACACGGCTTTCAACGGCAAACTCAAGGCGGGGGGGATCCCCGCCGGAAGCGTTATATTGGGCGGCAACAACTTCGGCTGCGGCTCCTCGCGCGAGCAGGCGGTATCCTGCCTTAAGGGCCATGAGCTGACGATAGTGGCCAGGAACATCGCGCGTATTTTCCTGCAGAGCGCGATAAACCTGGGCCTGGACATAGTGATCTGTCCGTCGATCGAAGCCGCGGAAGGCGACGAACTGGAAATAGCCCAGGGCAGGGTTTTCAACCGCACGTCCGGCGAATCGTTCGCGATCGAGCCGCTCCCGAAGGCGCGCCAGGCTATTATAGACGCCGGCGGACTGGTCTCCTATACACGCAAATTACTGATGGAAACAGTGAACCGCTAGGCCGTCTTATGGGCATAGCCCTTGGTACGGCACAGCCATAGGCTAGTAGGCGAGTAAGATTGCCAGCTAGTATGCTTGTATGCTTAATTCAGGGACTTCGGAAAGCATACCAGCGTACTAGCCCGCCAGCATTAAAACTTCACTTATATAAGGAAAAAATAATATGAAACACACACTTATTCATACGGAAATACCCGGGCCGAAAAGCAGGGAACTGACCGCAAGAAGAAAAACCTGCGTCGCTTCCCCGATGGAGTCGCTTGCCCCGTTTTACATAAAAAAAGGCCACGGCGCGGTAATTGAGGATGTGGACGGGAACAGGTTCCTGGATTTTACCGGCGGCTGGGGCTGCCTTGTTACGGGTTATTCGCCGAAAAAAGTCGTTGAGGCTATAAAAGCGCAGGCTGAAAATTACCTTCATTCCGACTTCACCGTGATCCCGTACGAGCCTTGGATCGAACTGTCGGAAATACTGGCTACAAAAGCGCAGGGGAAATCCGAAAAAGCCGTCGCATTTTTCAACAGCGGAGCGGAAGCGGTTGAAAACGCGGTCAAGATAGCGCGGGGCGTTACCAAGAGAAGGAGTATAGTGGTTTTTGAGGGAGCGTTCCACGGGCGCACGGTTCTCACTATGACCATGACGCAGCGGCCTATGCCGTATAAATATATTTTCGGCACCGCGCCGGACGTTCACCGGCTGCCATACCCGAATCCGCGCAAAAACAAATATTCCCCGAAAGATTTTGAAAAGCTGCTGCTGGAGACCGTCTGCCCCGAAGACGTCGCGGCGGTCATAATCGAGCCGATACAGGGTGAAGGCGGATTTAACGTTCCGCCAGAAGGTTTTCTTCAGGAGATACGCAGAGTCACCGAAAAATACGGGATTCTGATGGTCGCGGACGAAGTCCAGTCGGGTTACGGCAGAACGGGCAAATTCTTCGCCATTGAAAACTGGGGAGTGGAACCCGACCTTATAACCCTCGGAAAATCGATCGCGGCGGGGCTGCCGCTGTCCGCCGTGGTCGGAGGTAAAAAATATTTTGATGCGCTGCCGAAAAGCTCGATAGGCAGCACTTTCGGCGGGAACCCGCTGGCGTGCGCGGCGGCGATAGAAGTTATAAAAATGATAGACGGGGAAAAGCTGCTTGAAAGGGCTCTTCACCTGGGGAAGATCATCAGGGGCAACTTTGAAGAACTTAAACAAAAATATCCCGTTATAAAAGATGTGCGGGGTATAGGCGCTATGCTGGCGATTGAGTTCATTGAAGATGAAAAAACATGGTCGCCCGCCACTGAAATATGCCAAAAAGTCATACAGGACGCCCGCGACAACGGAGTAATACTTGCGGGCGCGGGACTGCACAAGAATGTGATCCGCCTTTTACTTCCCCTTGTGATAACGGACGAACAACTGGCGGAGGGACTGGATATCATAGGCAAGGCAATTGCAGGCGCCGCAAAAAAACAGCCGGAGAAAGTAAAAACAAAAAAGTAGTTTTTGTTTCCAATTTTAAAGGAGCTTTGATTGGCGGGTAAAACGCTGATAATTCACATTATAACCCGGCTTGAACCGGGCGGCCCGGCGCGCAATGTTATTGACAGCGCCATCTATCAGGCAAAGGACCGGGACGTATTGCTGGCGGCGGGCCCCTGTTCCGCCGCGCTTGAATTGCCTGAAAACGTGCAATACCTGGAACTGCCCGATTTGAAAAGGGGGATTTCACCTTTAAGCGACCTGAAAGTTTACTTTGGATTAAAGCGGATATTTTTAAGGCTTAAGCCCGGAATAATACATACCCACGCCGCAAAAGCAGGTTTTTTGGGACGCTTGGCCGCCAGGGCTTATAATCGTTCCGTGAAAAGCGGAAAAGCCCTGGTTATACACACTCCTCACGGTCACCTTCTCTACGGCTGTTTCGGCCATTTCAAAATATTTATATTCAAGCTCTCCGAACGCCTGGCCGCGCGTTGGACAGACCGCTTTATAGCCCTGACGCCGGGAGAACTTGAAGAGTCCGTGGCTGCCGGCCTGGGCGCGCGGAAAAAATGGACCGTTATTCACAGCGGCGTGCGTTTTACGCCCATGGGATCCGAAAGGGCGTCAATACGCAAAGAAATGGGACTATCCGCGGACGAGACGGTTATGGGCGTGGCGGCCAGGCTTGAACCCGTTAAGGGAGTTGAATATTTCATAAGAGCGGCAAAACTCATATCTGACAAAGCGGAAAATAAAAAATTGCGTTTTATTGTAGTCGGGGACGGCGGACTTGCGACGGAACTGCGCACACTGGCAAGACAGCTTGCACTGGGGGAGAAAATAAATTTTACCGGCTTTCAAAAAGATATTTCCCGCTATCTTTGCGTCATGGACATATATGTCCAGCCTTCCCTCAACGAAGCCATGGGGCGCACCATCCTTGAAGCGCAATACGCCCGCCTGCCCGTGATAGCCTCAAAGGTATGCGGACTGCCTTATGCGGTTAAGGATGGCGTAACCGGGATCCTGGTGCCGCCGGCCGATCCGGGCGCTATTGCGGGAGCGGCCGAGCCCCTTCTTAACAACGAAGCCAAAAGACGCGCCATGGGAGAGGCCGCCCGCCGCTGGGTGCTACAAAAAGACTATACCGGATATCCGCAGTTCAGCGTGGAAGCCATGAACATCTCGCTTAAAAGTTTATATAATAAGGTACTGGACGGTGGCAAGTCTTAGAGTCTCAGAGGCGCGGATTGTCAGAGTCAACTCTCCGACTCTCCGACTCTCTGACTCTTAGCCCCTCAGACGCACGACTCTCCCGGGGGTTTATGCTTAAAATACTCGCTATTGACGACGACCTTTGCATATTGGAACTTTACAAGGAAATTTTCACAAAAGCCGGCTTTGAGATCCAGACCGCGGAGGACGCAAGCGCGGCCGTCATGCGCTACCAGCAATTCAAGCCGGATCTTCTGGTGCTTGATGTCGACATGCCGGCGGGCGGCGGCCAGAAAGTTTTTGACCGCCTGCGCAATATTTTACAAACGGCCACCCCCATAATATTTTCAACCGGCAAGCCCGAAAGCGTTGAGAAACTGGGGAAAGCCTTCAATGTCAGCGTACTCAAAAAACCGGTAAATCCCGAAACACTGATAAGCGAAGCCAAGAAACTACTGAAAATACAATAAAAGCCGTGATTTTTAACCGGCAAAAAACGGGCGCTAGGCGCCCATTTTTTTTGATATACTTTAAGAACAGGCTTTTTATAGAACGCGGCTTCCGGCAGCCCGACACATACCCGCCGAGCTCTGCCAGCCGCGCAAAGAAACCCTGAGTGAACGCTGCAATCGAGCTTTACCGCGACAGCAGCCCTGTCATAATAAGCCTGGCCGTACGACGGACACAGTCCTTTACGGCACATCCATAGTCTAATATCGGGAGGTTATAATGCCTAAAATGGAAGTGGAAGTGGATAAGTGCAAGGGCTGCTATCTTTGCATACAAGTCTGCCCCAAGAAGTGCATTGAAAAATCCCATAAATTCTCTAAGACCGGCTACTACCCGGCCCTGGACGCCAAGGTCGGCTGCTGCATAGCCTGCCAGAGTTGCGCGCGCATCTGCCCGGATTTGGCAATAAAGGTTTACAAGTGACAGGGGCTAGGGGATAGAGACTAGGGGATAGGGAAGAAGTTCCTTAATACCTCAACCCTAACCGCTAACCCCTCGCCCCTATACCCTTACGTTGAAGGAGCATATGATGTCTGAAAAAAAATTAATGAAAGGCAACGAAGCCCTGGCCGAAGGCGCCGTACGCGCCGGGTGCAGGTTCTTCGCCGGCTATCCGATAACCCCGCAAAATGAAGTCCCCGAATACATGTCGTGGCGCCTGCCGCAGGTGGGAGGAGCTTTCATACAGTCCGAATCGGAAGTAGCGGCAATAAATATGATTTACGGCGCCGCCGCCACCGGCAAACGCTGCATGACCTCTTCTTCCAGCCCCGGCATCAGCCTGAAGCAGGAAGGCATATCCTACTGCGCCGGCGCGGACCTTCCCTTTTTAGTCGCCAATGTAGTGCGCGGCGGCCCGGGGCTGGGTAATATCGCGGGCTCGCAGAGCGACTACTGGCAGTCCACCCGCGGCGGCGGCCACGGCGATTACCGGCTGTTCGTTATGGCCCCGAATGGCGCGAACGAAATGGGTAATTTTCCGCAAAAGTGCTATGAGGTGGCTTTCAAATACAGAGTACCGGCCCTGGTTCTGGCCGACGGCATTATAGGCCAGATGATGGAACCGGTGGAATTCAAAGATCCTGAAGTGGATGTTACAACGCTTAAAGAACCCGACTGGGCACTGGGCGTCAACAACAGCCGGGCCAAGCGCCAGGTAAAATCTTACGACCTGCGCGAAGGCTACCTTGAAATAATGGTCAGGGAACGCGCGAAACGCTACAAGCAGATAGAGGAAAACGAAGTCCTCTATGAGGAAAAGATGCTTGAGGACGCCGAGGTTGCCCTGGTGGCCTACGGTACTTCCGCCAGGGTTTCAATGGCGGCGATGAAAATGGCCCGCGAGAAAGGGCTTAAAGTCGGACTGTTCCGGCCCATCACGCTTTGGCCTTATCCTAAAAAACGCCTGATTGAGCTTTCAGGAAGAATAAAGAAATTCATCGCCGTTGAGATGAGCCTGGGGCAGATGGTGGAAGATGTGCGCCTGTCACTTAACGGCCGCGGTGAGGTTTACCTGCATTCAAAGCCGGGCGGATCGGTTATAACCGCCGAAGAAGTGCTTGCCACCATTGAAGGCGTAATGAAAAAAGGAGCCAAAGAATATGCAGCTATTAAATAAAAGGCCTGAATCCCTGCTGGACCTGAAAATGCATTACTGCCCGGGCTGCGGGCACGGCATAGTGCACCGCCTGATAGCGGAGGCAATGGACGACCTGGGCATACGCGCAAGAACGATATGCGTGGCCCCGGTGGGCTGCGCGGTATTCGCGGACGCCTACTTCAACTGCGACACGATACAGGGCGCGCACGGGCGCGGCCCGGCCATCGCAACGGGCCTTAAAAGGTCTAAACCCGACACTATAGTGTTCTCCTACCAGGGCGACGGCGATCTGGCCTCCATAGGCATGGCGGAAATAGTACATGCGGCCATACGCTCGGAAAACATAACGGTGATCTTTATTAACAACGCCATCTACGGTATGACCGGCGGCCAGATGGCCCCGACCACCTTAATAGGCCAGAAAGCCACCACCTGTGTGGAAGGCCGCACGGCAAAACAGGCGGGCTATCCCATACGCATGTGCGAACTGCTTGCCACCATAGACGGGGCCGCATACCTTGAACGCACCTCGGTGCATACCGCGCCGGGCGTGCTTAAAACCAAGGCTGCCATAAAGAAAGCCTTCCAGAACCAGGTGGACTGCAAGGGCTTCTCAATGGTGGAAGTGCTCTCGATGTGCCCGACAAACTGGGGAACCAGGCTGGACAATCCGTCGGAGGCCACCAAGTTCGTGGCCGAGGGGATGCTGCCGGTGTTCCCGCTGGGAGTTTATAAAGACGCGCAAAAGCAGGGGTAAGCGGACAGCGTATAGGGTTTAGGGAAGGAAATTTCCTCCCTAAACCCCTAGCCGCTAGTCTCTATACGCTGATTTGCTAGGAGGAACTAACATGTATCAAGGCATAAGAATTTCGGGTTTTGGCGGACAGGGAGTTATTTCGGCAGGCGTACTGCTGGCATATTCAGGGATGCTGGAAGGACGGGAAGTAAGCTTCTTCCCTTCATACGGGGCTGAAATGCGCGGCGGAACGGCCAACTGTTCGGTGGTGATATCTTCCGACGAAGTCACCACTCCGATAGTTTCAGAACCTGACACAGTAATAGTGCTCAACGAACCGTCACTTGCCAAGTTCGAACCGCTGGTGAAACCGGGGGGACTGTTAATAGTGAACAGTTGTCTCGTTCACTCAAAAGCTTCCCGCAATGACATAAAGGTGCTTTACGTGCCCTGCAACCAGATAGCCGGAGAACTGGGCAACGCCAAAGTAATGAACATGGTGGCCCTGGGAGCTTTTGCCGCGCAGACCGGCGCGATTTCCATAGACGCAATAGCCAAAGCCCTGCCCAAAGTTTACAAAAAGCTGAAACCGGAAGTTATAGAGCTGAATATAAGAGCCCTGAAACGCGGCGCGGAAGTAAAGCTGAATTAGGAGCGGGCGATAAAAAAAGGCTTGAGCTGAAACCTCAAGCCTTTTTGTCATAAAAACCCCCTTAACTTTACACTTTTGTCATTGTCTAAAATGTAAATTTAAGGGGGCGGGGATGAAATTCATTGCGGATTCCATGCTGGGGAAACTGGCCAATTGGCTCAGGATAATGGGCTATGACTGCGCCTTCGTGCCGCATGACAAACGCGATACCGGGCTTATTCTCCTTGAAGCCAGAGAACCCGGCGTCATCCTTCTCACCCGTGACACCCGTCTGCGCCCGGGCAATGACGTCAAAATGATACTGTTCCGCGAACAGCACTGGCGCGACCAGCTTCGGAAATTTTTCCGGGAATCGGGACTGAAACCGGACGAGAAGGGCTTTTTTACCCGCTGTACCCTCTGTAACAAGCCGCTTGCCGGGATATCACGGGAAGAGGCCCTGAAGACCGTCCCCGCGAAAACCGCCGAACATGATTATGCTTTTTTAAAATGCCCCGCCTGCGGAAAGATCTACTGGCCCGGCACCCACCTGAACGCCGTCAAACACGAAATCCGCGAAATAACACGGGGTTTATAGAAAACCTGCGCTATAATTTCAAGCCCGCATTGCAAACAGCCAATGCGGGCTTGAAACATATTTTATAGAATATCCTTATGCACGGCGACAACGACTCACACTACGACGAAAGCCAGGACCAGAAGGAAAAAATAAACTACAAAGCCACCTTCCGCATGCTTTACGGCCTCATGCTGCCGGAAAAGCGGGGGTTCGCCGTCGCCGGCGCCTGGCTCTTCCTCTCCTCCGCGCTGAACCTGCTGTCGCCGATAATCGCGAAATATATCATAGACAAAGCCATGCCGGCAAAGGATTACCGCCTTGTCATCCTTTCGGTCACTGCCCTTTTCCTCAATTCCCTGCTTTTCCTGGTCTTCACCTACTTCCTGCGCATGGGACTGGTGCGCACCGGACAGCAGATAATGACGAACCTGAAGAAAAAGATGCTCGCCCATATGCTCGGCCTTGACCTTCCGTTCTACGCGCAATACCCCGCGGGGCGGCTGATGGCCCGCATCCAGTCTGACACGGCGAGTCTTTACGAACTTTTCACCGAAACCTCCATCACCATCTTCCGCGATATACTGATGTTCTTCGTCACCTTCGGCATAATGGCTTTCTTCAGCCTACGGCTCACGCTGCTGCTTATGAGCGTGCTGCCCTTCGTTATGGTCATCAGCATGGTCTTCCTGCACAAAAGCTCCACCATGTTCGTGACGGTAAGAAAACTGGCCAGCGAAATATCCGGCTTTTTAAGCGAACATGTAAGCGCCATCGCGCTGCTACAGGCCTACAACCGCGAAGGCATGGCCGCGGCCAGGCTGAACGCCGTTAACAAGCGAAAATTCGACGCCGAGCTGCGCGCTGAAGTAATGTCGGTGATCTTTTATATGGCCGTGATACTCCTTAGCCCCATATCCATAGCCATAATACTGGGCGCGGGCGGCAGCTGGGCGCTGGAAGGCAGCATCAGCATAGGAACGCTGGTGATGTTCATTCTCTATATAGACAAACTCTTTGAACCGGTATTCCGCCTGTCCGAACATATAAGCATCATACAGCGCTCCTTCTCGGCCGGCCATCGCATAGCCCGGATAATGGAACGCCGCCCCGACATAACCGACCCGGTAAAACCGCATTTTATACATTCCATGCGCGAGAGCATAGAATTCCGCGATGTCTGGATGAAATACGCCCCGGAGGACCCCTGGGTGATAAAAGGCGTTTCGTTTACTCTGCGCAAAGGCAAGAGCCTGGCTATAGTGGGCGAAACCGGCGGCGGTAAGACCACTATAACCAACCTGCTTTTCAAGTTCTACACGCCGCAGAAAGGCCGGATATTGATAGACGGCACGGATATCTCCGACATAAGCCTGAAATCCCTGCGCACCGCCATAGGCCTGGTGCACCAGGACATCTATCTTTTCCCCGGCACGATAATGCAGAACCTCAAGCTGATGGACGACGCCGTGCCGGACGCCCTGGTGCACGACGCCATAAAGACCATAGGCCTGGACGCCTTCTTCAAACATCACAGCCTGACCAAGCAGATAGTGGAAAAAGGCGTGAACCTGTCGGCCGGGGAGAAACAGGTTATTTCCCTGGTGCGGGCCATGGTCCTTAACCAGGAAGTGCTGGCGCTGGACGAAGCCACTTCGCACATAGACCCCTACACCGAGCGCATGATAAACACCGCCATGCAGCGGCTCCTCAAACATAAGACCATGATAGTCATAGCGCACAGGCTCTCCACAATAAGGAACGCCGACGAGATAATACTGATATCCGAGGGGGAAGTGAAGGAGCGCGGCACGCACGAGTCCCTGCTAGCCCACGGCGGAATTTACTCAAAGTTCTATAAATTGCAGTTCGGGGAAAGCTAACGGAAGAACTTAGAGCTTAGAACTTAGAACTTAGAATAGGAAGAAATGGGAGAGAAAGTAAAGGTTAAATACCAGGAAAACACAAATGTTTAATTTTGAAAACCTTATTGTTTGGCGGAAAGCTGTAGATTTCTCTGCCGCCATTTACGATTTAACTGCTAAATTTCCCAAAGAGGAGATTTTTGGGGTAACAAGCCAATTGAGACGGGCCGCTGTTTCGGTAGCTTCGAATATTGCTGAAGGGGCGGGAAGAAAATCAAAAAAAGAATTTATCCATTTTCTGAGTATCTCTTATGGTTCACTATGTGAGGTTATAACTCTTCTAAATATCTGTTTGAAACAAAATTACATAAGCCAGGATTCTTATAAAGAACTTTACGCCCAAAGTGAGGAAATAGCGCGTATACTTAATACGCTGTCGTCCACTCGGAAAGTAATTTAGCAATTTAGAACTTAGCATTTAGTTGAGAATGGAGAGTGTCTAAACTAACCGTCTACTCTCTAAGTTCTAAGCTCTAACTCTTTATGCTTTTCACCCTTAAATGGCTTTTACCTCACTGGAAGCGGCATAGGTACCAGATGCTGGCCATCGTAGTACTCGGCATGGTCAGCGCCGCCCTCAACGCCCTTTACCCGTACATTATCAAGCAGATAATAAACGGCCTCAACGCAGGAATAACCAGGGAACTGCTGCGCCGCGACGTCTATCTCATCCTGGGAGTCGGCGTCACCAGCACGATAATCAGCATAATCGCCCAGTGGAACCGCGCTTACATGAACATGCGCCTTGAATGGGAATTCCGCCAGCAGCTCTTCGAGCACATCCTGAAGCTGGACCAGGCCTTCTACCATCGCTATACCACCGGCGACCTTGTCACCCGCCTGGTGGACGACATCTCCAACAAGATCTCGTGGTTCTCCTGCTCGGGAGTGTTCCGCTTTATCCAGTCCCTGTTCACGCTTATCGGCGCTATCACGATGATGGTCCTGCTGAACCCAATGCTTGCTCTATGGGTGCTCGCGCCCGCCCCGCTGCTGCTTGCGGCCTCCATAAAAACAGGAAAGAAACTGCACGAACGCTACGACAATCTTCAGAAGTCCATCTCGCTGATATACGATTTTCTTGAAACCTGCTTTACCGCGATAAAACTCATAAAGGCCAACGCCAAGGAACCCGCCCAGGGGGTGTTTTTCTCCGCCAAGGCGGACGCGCAGAGGGACGCCGAAATTTCGGTGGCAAGGCTGGATATTATCTTCTCGTATTTCTACCACTCCGCCAATTTCATCGCGGTCGCCATGGTCTTCCTGGCCGGAGGCATTATGGTGATAAGCGGCAAGGCCAGTCTCGGCGACCTGATAGCCTTTTATTTCTACGCGGGTATGATCATGATGCCGCTGATGGACATAAGCCAGTTCTTCGTCGCCGGCAACCGGGCCGGCGCTTCCATCAAGCGCGTGGACGAATTGCTGCAGGCTAAATCAGCGGTGAAAAAGCCTTCCACGCCCGCGCAGGGGCCCGCCCGTATTGAAACAGTGGAATGCCGCGGCGTCTCGGTAACCACCGGCAAGGACGACGTCCAGCTGCTTAAAGGGATAACCTTCGCGGTAAAGTCCGGCCAGCTTGTCTCGGTGGTAGGAAAGATCGGTTCCGGCAAAAGCAGTCTGCTGGCAATGCTGACCCGCTTCTCGGAATATTCGGGGGGGGAGATATGCGTCAACGGCACGGACATACGCAAGTTTACGCCGGCGGCGGTAAGGGAGCGGATGGGGCTGGTGACGCAGGACCCGTTCATTATGACGGGCACGGTTCTCAACAATATAACCCTGGGAAGGGAGAATATTCCGGAGGGGGCCGTTGATACCGCGATACAGGTTTCCCAGTTGAAGCACGATATTTCAAAGCTGCCCAAAGGCCTGGAGACTTCTGTGGGGACGCGCGGCTTCTCGCTCTCCGGCGGGCAAAAGCAGCGGGTGGCGGTGGCGCGGGCACTGTTGCTGCGGCCTGATCTGCTCCTGCTGGACGACGCCACCTCGGCCATGGACGCACAGACGGAAGACAATTTCTGGCGCGATTTCCGCAAAGCGATGCCCGAAACCATCTGCCTTATTGTTACCCACCGGGTGAAAACCATTGAGCATTCCGACCTTATTCTGACGCTGGACGAGGGCCGCCTGGCGGAGAAAGGCACCCACACCGAGCTGATGGCCCTGAACGGCCTCTACAAGCAGATCTACGAACGCCGCAAACTGGAAGAAGAACTGCAAAGCCACTAACAACCAACAAGGAGTTTCTGACCGCTCTGGGTCCTGCCGCCGGGCTAGTTTGCGGGGGTCGGGTCGGCCAGCGCGGCCGCCCTTATCCTCGGCCTCCTGAATGCGCAGGTCGGCCTCCGGAAAACCCCCGTAAACTAGCCCGCCGCCACCCCGAGCGAACGGCCGGAGATTTTGAATATATATATGTTCCCGCCCTCATTAATGGTAAATCCAAATTGACCCACCCGTCGGGAAACAGATATTCTTACAAAGGAACCTGGTTCCTTTACCCCCTGCTTTTGGTATTATAGCGAGAGGGCAATGCTTTTGTAAATTTTTTTAGGCGTCCGGAAGTTTCAGATGAAGTGGGAACCAACGATAAGTTCTTATGTTCCCTACAAATCTAAAGCAGTGGTTTTATGGAGGCAATATATGAAAAGAATGCTGGCTACTTTTGTTTTACTTTCTGCGACTACCAGTGTGTTTGCAGGTAGTTATAACAACATTTCAGTACAGGGAAAGCTGGAGTCTGCAATACCCATTTATGGGGTTAAAGTGCATGTCTTGTCTGGTGGGGTGGTTGTGGGCACAGCCTCTGATGTGGCTCTTATCCCTGATGTGGACGGTTTCTTTTCTACACAGACCTACCTTTCTAACCCTAAAATATTTTTAGCGGGGTCCGAATATACAATACGTCTTAGTAGTTCTGATGCAACCGTGATATCCAGCTTCTCTCTAACGGCAGCTCCGTTTGCGTTGACTGTGAAAGGGAATGCCCAGACAGGAGACCAGAATGTTTTTGGCGCATATGGGAATGTGGGTATAGGCACTTATACACCTAACTACCGGTTGGTTATCTCAAGTGGGGCCGGCACATCTGGCAAGATGCTTGTAATTTCAACAGGCACGTCAGAAGTTATACAAATGACTGGTGCAGGTCAGATTTATGCTACTACGTATTACGGAGATGGCTCCTCCTTGACGGGGTTAAATGCATGTTATACTGGTGGCGCGGGGAATACCTTGGTGGGGGTGGGGACCGACGGTGGTCTGAATGGTTGGTCGAACACCGCTATGGGATATTTGGCTTCGTACAGCCTTGAGGACGGTTATGAAAATACTTTCTATGGGGATGCTGCGGGGATATTTTTATCTAGCGGTGCAGATAATACATTTATAGGTTATGAGGCTGCTGCCTGGGCGACTAGCGGTTCTTCGAATATCATAATCGGAGATCGTGAAGATAAATCATTACCTGATGCGTCTAACGAGGTAAATATAGGTGGTATAATCTTTGGCAACCGTGTTGCCAAGACGGTCGGGATATCTACGCGTACTCCGCAAGCGGCCTTGGACGTCGTTTCTCCTGGCACGTTTGCCCAGATATGGCGTAATTCTTCTGGGGTTATCCAGGCATCTATGTCCGCGACCGGTGTTATGATGGCGACTAACCTAACCGTTACTGGTAATGTGGGGATATCCTCCGCGACTCCGACGCAGAAGCTTTCAATTCAGGGCAATGTGGATATAAGTGGTGACTATTATATTAACGGGAGACCGAATAATATTGGGATGGTGTCATTTTTTGCTTCATCTGGTGCCTGTCCTAGCGGATGGGTGCTTGCTGATGGAAAATCATATCCGACTTCTACTTATCCAAATCTTTTCGCGGCGACAGGATATGTTTATGGAGGCGCCAGTGGTAATTTCAGTGTCCCGGATTTGCGTGGTATATTTATGCGTGGATGGAACTATGGCTCAAATGGTTCCACAACGATTTCCACTGATACCGGAAGAGGCTTTGGAACGATGCAGACTGATGCGTTTCAAGGACATAAACATACTTTTTTACCCTATAGGTATAATAGCTTCCGCGGTGATGCAGCCCAGCGGTGGGCTGATGAAATAAGTTCCGATGCAAATAGTAATGCGACATATTATACAAGGATAGGGGCACCATATCCTGACGGATCAAATGGGGTTCCTCGTACTGCTTCTGAAACAAGACCTGCAAATATTGCGCTTCTACCGTGTATTAAATATTAAGGTGTTTGAGCGTGAAAAAAATATTTTCTATTATTGTTTGCAGTCGCGGCGATTATAATAAAATCAGAATTTCATGGCTTTAAAAGCCTGCAAATACATCCAATGTCCAAAATCATTAGGGTGGTTTATATTGTTTCCAAGTAATGAAGATTGATCTTTGCGTCGCAATGCCATATCCCATGTAGTATAAACATCTACATAGGCACACTTAGCTTTGACAGCGGCTTGCTTTGTAGCCGCAGCGTAAAGATTCATACGATGGGTGCCATAATGCCAATCATTATGGGGTGGGAATGATGAAAATAGTACTACTTCAGCCCCTTTTCGCATTCTAATCATGCCAACAAGTTGAATCAAATTTTTTTTAAACTGTTCCGGTTCCACCCCTTTAATGTTGTGGTCATTCATTCCCCAGCCTAGCAGCACCAAGTCCGGCATAGACTTGCCGATATATTTATCCCACCATGCGATAGCTTGAATGGTTGAGTGCCCCGGGATGGACCTGTCCTCTATTTCAATCCTAGTCCGTGGAAACTTGCTTTGCAGATACTTAGCATACCTCTCTGTGAAACGCAAATCTGGTTCGGATGCTTCACCTCCGGCTGTTATGCTGTCCCCATATGTTACAATTCTGAACGGGCCGCCGGTCTCAAGCTTTTTCCGGCTTTTTCTTAATAATTTTATTTGATCGTTCGGTTCGGCCCAAGGTTTTCCGTTTGTAGTATAGTAGTCCACCCACACAAAAAACTCATGATTTGACGCTGCTGGAAGTCGCTCTTGCCCAAAGTCTTTCTTCCCATAAAACGGATTTAGTGAAAAATCTGGAATACGCGATTTTTTTGTTCTTCTTATGGTTCCTGAAGTGTAGTTGACGATGTAGTCAATATCCTCTTTATAAATTATATTTTTCTTGTCATCAGCCTTATACTTGCTTCGAACCTGAACCCGTCCCTTTACTAATCTGTCAAAACACAGGTAGGAAGGATTTCCCTTGGCCAAAACAAGACTTTCTCCATATACAAACTGAGGGGCTTCCGTTTTAAGGCCAGCTCCGATGAAAGAAAGAAACGGTACTAGAATTAATGTGCGCTGAAACTTTAGTCGAATTTTGTTGACCATTGTTTAAAGGAGATTACAAAAAAATATTATATTTATAGATTCTAACAAATTCGGCCGCCCCTTTGTTTATTGAGCCGAGCAGTACCCCGGAAGCCCTAAATAGTGTCCTATAACAGGGCACTATTTAATCACTTTTTACGACCCTAAAAACACCCTCCTGAAACCGTGCATTTGCCTGTGACAGCCCTATAATATTGTTAAAACTCTGCATTTGGGCGCTGCAATAGAGCCCGCCCCAGTTGAACCATCCTAGAACTCTTAACTAGCCCGGACACCCGCCGGGTAGGTGGGGATTTTTTAAAATTTCAGAAAAACACCCTGCTTTTTGTATTATAGCGAGAGGGGAATGTTTTTGCAAATTTTTTTAGGCGTCCGGAAGTTCTAGATGGGGGGGTAACTTACTGGGGGGGATAGGGGACGTTGCTTAAACGCTTAAATGTTGTATAATTCCGGATATGCCGCGACAAGCTCGGATAGATATTGAAGACTGCCTGTATCATGTGATAGCGCGCGGTATTGAACGGCATGAAATATTCGGCGGCGAAGCGGACTGCAAAGATTTCCTGGAACGGCTC
Source organism: Elusimicrobiota bacterium (assembly GCA_026388155.1). Taxonomy (NCBI): domain Bacteria; kingdom Pseudomonadati; phylum Elusimicrobiota; species Elusimicrobiota bacterium. The sequence goes on along the minus strand of JAPLKI010000016.1, from coordinate 190,537 downwards.
AAAAACTCCCTGGAACTCACCGGGGGTAAATGCCTGGCCTGGTGCCTGATGCCGAATCATTTCCATCTGTTGATATTGCGCGGCTCCCGTCCTCTTGCCGAGATCATGAGGCGGCTTATGACCGGTTATGCCGTCGGTTTCAATATACGGCATAAGCGTTCCGGCCATATGTTCCAAAACCGCTACAAGGCTATTTTGTGCGAGAAAGAACCCTATCTCCTTGAATTGGCGGCCTATATACACCTTAATCCGTTGAGAGCGCGTATTGTAAAAAACCTGAAAGAATTAAAGGAATACCGCTGGTGCGGGCATGGCACGTTGTGTGCCGGAAAAGAAGACGGAATAATTGACAACCGGGCGCTGCTTGAGCATTTCGGCCCCAATAGACCAAAGGCGCGGCAGGCCTACGAGAAGTTTATCGCTGAGCGGGTGAATCGCTTTAAAAAGGGGGAATATTCCGGCGGAGGGCTTTTGAGGAGTATCGGGGGGATAATCAATGCTACCCACAGGGCCGATGAGCGGGAGGCGTTTGACGATCGTATCCTGGGCGGCGGCGAGTTCGTTGAAAGAATAATTAAGGAGATCGATGGGGAAACATCTCCCGGGCGGATGACAAAGGAAGATGTTTTGCGCGAAGTGGAACGGGTTACCGGGGTAACAAAAAAAGATCTGCTGAGTGAGAGCAGGCAGCCGCGTATAGCGCGCGGAAGGGCATTGTATTGTTATCTGCGCAAGACGGCGGGAGGGGTGAACGGCGCGGTGTTAATGAAGGAACTCAATATAAGTTCCGGCGCGGCTTCGTATCTGGCGCATAAGGGCGAGGAAATAGCGAAAAAATAGTATTTAAGCGTTTAAGCAGCGTCCATATCCTGAATTCATTACTTATTTTACCGCCGGGGAACTTCCCCGGCGGTTTTGTTTTTTGTCGGGAAAAGGTATCGGTGCCTTTTTACACTGTTCGCGCGCCGGCTCACTGGCCCGGCAGAAACACTTTCGCATCCGGATTGGGGGTGGTTTCCCCCGGAACGATTATTTTGGCGTCCGGGTTCGGGGCAGCCTGACCGGGGATGATTATCCGGGCATCCGGATTGGGCTGGGCCTGGCCCGGCAGTATCAGCCCCGGCCTGGGCATCTCCGCCGGCTTGCCCGTCCATTTATCCACTTTGGCGGCCACCCATTTGTCAGCGGAGTTTATGGCGTTGGAAACCGGATTGTTGGAGAGATTTATATTGATCCTGGGGTCCATGCCCATGCTGATGTCTTTTGTCATTACTCTGGTCAGGATGCCGGGCTCGTTCTTGCCTAGCATGAACTTATTAAAACTGCTGAGCTCTTCGGGCGGCTTCTGGTAAGGCTTGCCGTCGGCCCCCAGTATAGTGGACTGCTCCTTGCCGGTGAAGGCGTTCTTCACCTCCTTGACATTAGCGGCCAGCTTGAAGACGCCGCTTACAGTCTGGGGGGATTTGAGTGCGTTAGCCGTCAGGTCGGTGACGGCGGCGTAATACCTTTCTTTGCTTTTGGGGTCGTTCTCGTCGAAGGCCCGGTAAGCCTGCACGAACTCCACACCGGAAGCCCCTGTATTGTAAACCCCTTTCACGGCCAGGTAAGAGCTGTAGGTCTTGCTCGCAATATTGCCCACCGTGCCGGCCTTCTCGGCGACTTTGGAGAGGGCCGGGCCGCCCAGAGGCGCCGTTATGAGCGAAGTGGCCACGCCGTTGGAGAATTCCACTCCGCCCTGCAGGACCGCGCCCAAAGTGGGTTGGCCCATACTGGCCATTTCCTTACCCACATTCTGGATATTATGGTCTTCCTTGACCTCCAGCCTGGCGTAGCCCTTCTCGTAATTGTCGCCGATGAAATTCTTACCCAGATTCCGGCTGACATCGTTGCCGTAGAAGTTGGACTTGGCCCGCTCCATAAACTCGTCCTGCAGGTTCTTGTCCGCCCAGCCAAGCGTGCCCGCGCCCGCCACGGCCAGGGCCGAACTGGTCAGTTGCACCGTGCCCTTGCCCAGTGTGCCCATGGCTATGCCGGTCTGCCCCAGTATGTTGGGACTGGAATAGAGCGTTTGAGTGCCGGTCTTGATATTTTTTATCGCGGCTCCGGTGTCGGAATTGTAGCGGTGCACGTAATTATCCGCTTCCGCGCCGTAACCGGTGAACCAGTTCCCGGTCGTCCGGCTTTCGGCGTAATAACTGTCCAGCACATTGTCGCCCGAGAACCTGAAAGGTTTCAGGTACGGCTTCTTGTTTATGTCCTCGTTCTTTCCGGCAGAGCGCAAATTAATATCCAAGCCGATGTTGTTGGCAAGACCGGCACTCTCCTCTTTGGAGAGTGTCGTCCACTGTCCCAGCACCTGCTTTTTGTAGCCGTCCGCCGTCAGGATATTGGCCTGGTAGACGGTGTTGCCCTTGTCGTCCTTTCCGGTGATAATGCTCACCTGGTCATTGGGGCCCGACTGTTGATTTACCTGGGCTATGAACTGCTTTAGCGGCCCGGTCCGCGGCGCGTTCCCGCCGGTCATGACGGAAGCGGCGGCCTTAGCGGCCTCGCCGCGCTGGTTCTCGGGCAGACGCTTTATGGCGTCCATGTCCACCTCAAAGCCGGCGCTATGGCCGTCTATCTTTGTCTCAAAAACATAATCGCCGGAGCGGGCTTTAACGGTCTTTATGTCCAGCTCCATTTTATCAATCACCAGGCGGCCATCCACCACCCTGCCGCTCTGTTTGGGATAGCCGTCCTTTCCGGAGAGGGACTCAAGCTCGAACGTGCTGCCGCCCTTGGCATCCGTGAAAATGGTCCTCTTTATTCCTTCCTTGTCCAGCACCACCGCCTCTATCTGGGAACCGTCCGGTTTCTTAACCCTTGAGGCCGCCGCCTTGCCGTCGTCTCCGTAAACCTCCAGCGCCACGGTGCCGTCGGGCCTGTGCTCCTCGGTCCGGAAAAGCTTGCCGTTGGGGCGCCGCTCAGCCACGTTCACGGTGCCGTCTTTGGAAAGCCGCTGCTCTATCACCCGCTTCTCGCCCGAAGGGTCCATAACTTCGTTCACGCGCACCTGGTCGTCGAAGCTCTGAAAATGCGAGAGCCCCTTATCGTCCGTGTAGGAAAGACCGCGGGCGCCGTCCAGAGAGCCTTCCGGTCTGCGGCTTATTACGACTTTCTGGCCCGGAGGCAACTGAAGGCCCAGTTCGTCGGAGGTAAACTCCGCGCCGTCCTTAAAATCGGCCATGCGGGAGCGCATGAAAAGCTGGGCGTCGGCTTCGGTTTTTCGCGCCTTGAGATATTGCGGGTTGTTCATGTAGAAGTCGGCCAGCTTTTTGCCGGACTCGTCATATTCCTGCCCGTGCTCCTTTATCCAGTTGGCCCGCTCCGCGTCCGTTTTCAGGCCGGCATACCCGGCGTCAAACGCGGCCTTCCTGTCCACGAGGGCCTTTTCGGCCTGTCCTTCCTGGGAATTGTCCATAAGCCTGGAGACGGAAGTGTTCCATTCGCCAAGAGCTTCGGAGCGCTGGTCCACGCCGTCCAAACTCGTCGCCGCGCTCTTTTTCCCTATCATTTTTTCTATATTTCCGGCAACGTTCACGTATTGTTCTTTTTCCGAGGCGTTCTTTGTCTTGCCGGCCAGATCCATAAAATCCTGGCGCTTCTTCTCCAGCCAGTCCGTTTTTGCGTCGGCCGCGATATTCAGCTTGGTTTCCCGCAGGTGCGGAGCCGCCAGCGTGGGTGAGAGCTTGTCCACGGCGGACCACATGCCCAGCTTTATGTCATTGGAAGTGATGAAAGGCTTGCCGTCATTACCCGGCTGGGTTTTAAGGCCGACCGCCGCGGACGCGTTATCCGACGGGATGGCTGTGCCGCCAATGCCGGGAACCACGGCCCCCGCCGGCCTGGAGAGCGGGCGGGAGCCGGTCTCTTTAGGACCTGAAAGATAGGCCGCGCCGGTCCTTCCGGCGGACGGGGCGTCCGCTTTAAGCTGCGTGGTGTAATTGCCGCGCTCTTCCGGGGAAAGCCCGTCGAAGAAGCTGCTCATCATCCGGTCGCCCTTCTGGGGGTCCATGGCGGAGAACTGCTTTATGGCGTTGAATTCTTTTTCCTTGTCGCCCATAGCCCGGGCTTTTTCCATGAGCTTAAGCTGCTGCTGCTTTTCCCGCTCCACGGCCTGGGGGTCGGCGTTCTGATAGCCAGCCTGCCCGGAGACGGCGGCCTGTTGCTGCTTCTCCATTTTTTCCGCGATCCGCTCAAGTTTCCGGAGCTCATCTTTGTAGCGGTCTTTTATCGCCTCCGTTCTTTCGGCGGCGTAAGCTTTAAGGTCCAGAAGCTCCTGCATATCGTCCGGCTTGGGCTCGCCCTTCTCCAGTTCCTCCACCGTTTCAGAGAGTTTCTTCTGGTATTCGGCCAGCTTCTTTATCTCGCCGCCGGTTTTGGCCAGGCTGTTGTTGTAATCAGCATAGGCGTCGGCGGTGATGACAGGAGTGGACACGAGCTGGCGGTATGCGGAGTCCGTCAGGTCCAGGCGGCTATACAGCTCTTCGAAGGTGAGTTTAAGCTTGCCCTTTATTTCCTGGGAGTCAATGCCGGACGGCTCCGCGAACGCCGACGCGGGGAATAAGGCTAAAAATATATATATAAATAGTTTTTTCATAAAATTCAGAAGTCTCCTTAACCAACGCTAAGATGACGCAATAGTATACATACGGAAATGGTTTTTTTCAACCCCTCTGGGGGGTCGGGGGCCGGACCACGAACGCAAGGCATTTAATATCCGGCAATTTCAGGTAAATAGGCCTTACAGCGCCAGAGTCATTATCCAATCGTAGAGATAGAGGAAGGGGAAGAAAATCAGAGTGGTGAAGATTATGGACTGTGAAACCAGGTCCGCGTCGAAGTCAAACTCCTTTGCTATCACGAAATTCAGCACCGCCACCGGCATGCACGCCTCCAGATAGCCCACCCGCGCCGCCCCGCCCTTAAAACCCAAGGAGTAGGCCAGCAGCAGATAGAATAACGGCAACACCAACAACTTCAAGCCTGCGATAAACGAAAGCTTCCCTATATTGCCGGAGACGCTCTTGCCATAAAGGCTAAGCCCTATCGTAAAAAGGGCCAGCGGCAGGGTCGTTTTGCCGATATCGGAAAGCACCGTCTTTGCTAGCCCAGGGACCGGTATGGCAAACCATGATATCGCAAGTCCCGCCACTGAAGCCCAGAGCACAAGGTTATGCAGGACTATCTTCTTTAAACTTGAGATGCCGGGGCAGCTTCCCTCGCATATCACGTGTATCAGCAGGAAGCCAAGCGTGAATATCACGATATTCTGGAGGGAGCCCAGCACGGCGGCGTAGCCTATAGACCACTCGCCCAGACGCATAGAAACCACGGGGAAACCGAGATACACCGTATTGCCCAGTACCGCTACTATCACTATAGTCCGCGCCAGCCGCCAGTCCAGCACACGCGCCCGCCATAACCCGGTTATTACCGCCATCAGCGCGATTATAGGAAACGTGTTTACCAGCAGGAAATCAACGCCAAGGCCCTTAAGAGGCGTATCCACTATCTTCACGAACGTCAGGGCCGGCAGAGCGGCGTAGTAAAGATACTGGTTGAAAGCATTTTCCGCGCCGTCCGGTACCAGGTCGTACTTGCGGAACAGCCAGCCGATGGCCATGACAATGAAGATGTTGGCTATGATAGAAGTCATAAATTAAGGCTGAAGGCGGAAGGCTGAGGGCTGAAGATTTTTAGGCACAACTTATTAGTTTGTTTTGTTTCATCCTAAGCTATTTACTCTAATTCCAAAATCCTACTTAAAAAAAAGCAGCACCATCACCTGCGCTGAAATTATGCGCAGTATCATTACAAGCGGGTAGACTGTGGCGTACGACATGGCGGACAGGTTTGACGGGGCCATAGCGTTGGCAAAGGCTAAAGCGGGGGGATCGGTCATGGAACCGGATAAAACACCGCACAGAGACATATAGTTAAGCTTATATCTGGCCTTGGCTAATATCCCGATAAAAAGGATGGGGATAACCGTAAGAGCGAAAGCCAGGGCCATTATGGTAAGGCCATTGCCGTGGACTATGGTCTCAACGAACTTTCCGCCGGACTTTAACCCCACGCAGGCCAGGAACAGCACAATACCCAGCTCACGCAGCATCAAATTACCCGCTGGCGGCATGTACCAGTTAAGCGGACCGATAGTCTGCGCGTAGCTCAGGCATATTGCCGTTATAAGCGGCCCGCCGGCAAGCCCCAGTTTTATAGGTGAAGCAAGGCCGGGCACTGAGAATGGAATAGACCCGAGAATAACGCCCAATGCTATGCCAATGAAAGCCGGGACAAGCTGCGGGTGATTCAGATCCTTCGGGGAATTGCCCAGCATGGCCGCGGCCTTCGCCACCGAGACCTCTTCTCCGACTATAACAACGTTATCCGCGAATTGCAGCACGTACTTATCTGAAACTATAAATTCCACATCGGCGCGGGAAGCGCGGGTGACCGCCACATTATACTGGGATTGCAGTTTTACTTCTTCGAGGGTTTTTCCGATGACCGCCTTGCGGGTTACTATAACGCGGGAATTTATTATGCGGCTGGGCAGTTCTTTAAGGTCTATGTCGCTTTTTGACCCCACCACCAGTATGAACTTGGCTACATGCTCTTCACTGCCCACGGCCAGCACCACATCGCCCAGATGGATGACGGTGTCATCGTGCGCTATTACCAGCTGACCGTCGTGATAGACGCGGGAAATTACGACATTCAGCTCGGAGAGTGAGGGGATGTCTTTTATCTTTATGGCTTCCAGATTCTTGTTTTCCACTTTTATATTGGTATTGGTCAGGCTGGAGCCGGCTTTTTGTTCATGGACATAGCGCATGTCTTCCTGCGCCTCGGCGCGGAAAATGCGCTTTATAATTATCATCGTGAGTATGACGCCGAGTATCGCTCCTGGATAGGCCAGGGCATAGCCCACCGACGCGCTGTTGGCCGCTTCCGGGCTGATACCGCCAAGGGTCTGCTGGGCCGCGGCCAAAGAAGGCGTATTGGTAACGGCGCCCGCGTACATACCCACAGCCGTGGGTATGTCTATGCCGAAGAACTTGCTTATCAAAAAGGTTATACCGATGCCGCCAAGAACTACGGCCGAGGCAAGCAGGTTAAGCCGCACGCCTTCTTTGCGCAATGAGGAAAAGAAGCCCGGTCCCACCTGCGTGCCTATGGAGTAAACAAAAAGTATCAGGCCGAAATCGCGCAGAAATTCCAGCGTGTCGTGATTAATGTCGACTCCGAAATGTCCGAAAAAAATGCCGGAAAATAAAACCCCGGCTATGCCGAGGTTTATGCCGGAGATCTTAATATTGCCTAGGGCCAGCCCCACAGCCGAGACCACCATTACGGCGAAAACGGACCAGGCCACCGACTGAGGCGAGAAAAGCACATTGAAGAATTCCATACTATAATTTTAGCAAAATATAAAAAGGCATCTATCTTTTCCTTTTGGCCGGATTATAGCCGGGGTGATGCGGTAAACTGACTCGCCAACCGCCTTTTTGGTATCATAGCCTTTAAAGCGCCTCAATCCCGGCAGGGTTTTTTAACGGAGAAACCATGATTTCCAAAGCTGAAAGCCGCAATCCCTGGCACTTTGTGCCTACCATCTATTTCGCAGAGGGGCTGCCTTATGTGATAGTAAATTCGGTTTCCGTCATACTCTATAAAAACATGGGCGTTTCAAACGCCCGGATAGCCTTCTGGACCAGCTGGCTCTATCTGCCCTGGGTCATAAAAATGCTCTGGGGGCCCATGGTGGATATGTACGGCACGCGCCGCAAATGGACGGTATATACTCAAGCTATTATGGCTTTCTGCCTTGCGGCCGCCGCCATGTCGCTTGGCACGCCGCATTTTTTCACCATTTCTCTTGCCGCTTTTGCAGTAGCGGCCTTCGTCTCGGCCACCCACGACATAGCCGTGGACGGCTTCTACATGCTCGCGCTTACCAAGGAGGACCAGGCCTTCTTTGTGGGCATACGCTCCATGTTCTATCGCTTCGCCATGATTTTCGGCACCGGGTTCCTGGTATATCGGGCCGGGCAGCTGCAGGAGGCGTTTTGCAGCGTACCGGACAGCTGGGCCATAATGCTGCTGGCGCCCGCCCTTATTTTCCTGATACTTTTTATCTATCACCGCTTTATTCTGCCTTATCCGTCCGAAGACATCCCTAAGGCCAAGGCGGAGCCTTTAACCATCCTGCGCTCAATAGGGACTCTTGCCGCGTACCTGCTTGCGGCAGGAGCCCTGGTATGGCTTTTCAATTCACTCTCGGGCCTCTGGCAGAAACTGGGACTTGCCGCCGCGCTTACCGTCGCGCTGGTAATTATCTGCCGGAAATTTATTTTTCCTTATCTCAGGCGGAAGATGGCGGCCGAGGGAAGTTCTTTCAACGAGGCTTTTATCTCTTACTTCACGCAGGACAGTATCGGCTATATAATCGCCTTTATCCTGTTTTACCGCTTCGCCGAGGCTATGCTTTTAAAACTTACTTCGCCGTTCCTGCTTGACGCGTCCGTAAACGGCGGGCTTGGCATTTCAACTTCCGAAGTAGGCATTATGTACGGAACCGCGGGCATGATAGCGCTTATAACCGGCGGGCTGCTTGGCGGCTGGCTCATTTCACGCTACGGTTTCCGCAAATGCCTGTGGCCCATGGTTTTCGCTCTGCATGTGCCGGATGTATTCTACCTTTACATGTCTTACGCGCAGCCGGCAAAATGGATAGCCTATGTGCTGGTTTCAGCCGAACAGTTCGGCTACGGGGTGGGCTTAACCGCGTTCACCGTCTATCTTATGATGATCTGCAGGGGAAAATATAAGACCGCGCATTTCGCCATTTCTACCGGCATAATGGCTTTGGGGATGATGGTGCCCGGCATGATAAGCGGAAAAATTCAGGAAAGCCTGGGCTACAGGCATTTCTTTCTGACGGTATGCCTGCTCACGATACCGGGAATACTGGTTATTTTAAAGCTTCCGATAAAGGAAGATGAAATAATGCCGGCTTAAGGCTGAAGGCTTAAGGCTCACAAGGGAATTTTCTCAACTTCAGCTTGGAGTAACAGCAACTGCAATTTTCGGGGTAAACGCAAATAAAAACCGCCCGCCTTTCAAAAAGGCGGGCGGTTTTTATATTTATCCGATCAACGTCTTAATTCGTGATTATTTACGGCCTATTCGCACTTAATGCACTGCACCGGGCAGTTAGTGGCGGCGGTCTTGCAGGAGTCTTCCTTGCCGGCCGGGACATCGCCCTTTGCAACGGCTTTCTCGCCTTTCATCTCAAACACTTCAGGGCAGTCGCTGGAGCAAAGGCCGCAGCCTATACAGGCATTTTCATCAATAATAGCTTTCATTTTGACCTCCGTTAAAATGGCACAGTAAAATCTTCTACACTATTATACTTAAAACCGTTATTTCAGGCAAAAAGTTACGGGAACAGCGATAGTTGAGAGTGGATAGTGTAGAGTGTAGAGATTTAAAGGAGTTTGTGATTTTTCTCTACACCATCTACTCTCCACTCTACACTTTTTTTATCCTATGCGTTTCTCCGTAAGCTTATCAAAAAAATGCATGTTGGCGTAATTCAGGCAGAAGGGCACGGCGCTGCCGGGGGCCTGGTTGAAGAACGCCTCAACTATGGACACCAGGCGGGTTTGCCCGGCTTTTAAGTAAAGATTCTCCCTGTGGCCCAGCAATTCGCTTACCTCAAGCACCGCCTGGAGTTTTTCAGAACAGTGTTCGGTCGCCTTGCCTCCCACCAGCACATCGTCCGGGCGCACGCCAAGCACTACTTCCCGGCCGTCAATCGCTTCCGCTTCGCTCAGCACGAAACCCGGCACGCCTATTGAAAAATCCTCGCTTTCAAAAACAGCTTTTCCGGCGGTCATTGACAGGCGGCCGCTTATAAAATTCATAGTGGGGCTGCCTATGAAACCCGCCACGAACAAATTCGCCGGTTTCCTGTAAACCTCGATGGGGCTGCCCACCTGCTGTATAATTCCGTGGTTCATTACCACAATGCGGCCCGCAAGCGTCATGGCTTCCACCTGGTCGTGAGTGACATAGATGATGGTGGCGTTAAGGCGCTGATAAAGCTTGGCTATTTCAACGCGCATCTCCTCGCGCAGCTTGGCGTCCAGATTTGAAAGGGGCTCGTCGAACAGAAACACTTTGGGCTTGCGCACTATTGCCCGGCCTATGGCCACGCGCTGACGCTGGCCGCCGGAGAGCTGCTTGGGCATTCTCTTGAGCAGCTTGGTCAGCTGGAGGATGTTCGCGGCCTCGGTGACGCGCCGGTGTATTTCAGCTTTTGGAGCCTTCCGGAGGCGCAGCGCGAAACTCATGTTCTCTTCCACGGTCATGTGAGGATAAAGGGCGTAATCCTGGAAGACCATGGCTATCTGACGCTTGCTGGGGTGCATATTGTTGACCAGGACATTATCGATATATATATCTCCGGCGGTTATTTCCTCAAGGCCGGCCAGCATTCTCAAAAGCGTGGTCTTGCCGCAGCCGGAGGGACCTACGATAACCACAAATTCGTGGTCGCGTATTTCCGCATCCACCCCGTTCAGGATCAGGTTCTCGTTAAATTTTTTTGTGACTTTGGAAAATTTTACTTCAGCCATAAGTTGGACCTCTTTTAAAAATACTCATTTGCCGTAAGCCGTAAGCCTATGGCGGATAGCGCTTCGCGCTATCCTTTTACACTGCCGAGCGTGAGGCCCGATATCAGCCACTTGGACGAATACAGGAACACCATGAGCACAGGTATGGTGACAAGCATGGAACCCGCCGCGAACATGCCCCATTGGGTTATGTACTGGCCCTGCAGTTCAAAAAGCCCCAGGGTCCAGGTGTACTGTTTGGCGCTGAACAGCACTACTCTGGCCACCAGATACTCATTCCAGGCAGTGGTGAAATTGAAAAGAAAAGCGATGCTTAATGCCGGCGTTGAAAGCGGGAGTATTATGCGGTAGAACGCCCCCAATTGGCTGGTACCGTCCACCAGCGCCGCTTCCTCAAGCGAGCGGGGGATGGTATCGTAATAACCTTTGAGTATCCAAATACTGAACGGCAGCGAGGATACGGAGTAGGCGATGATCATCCCAAGATAAGTGTTCATAAGCCCGAGTTTCATTATCATCAGGAACAAAGGCAGGATGAGCATGCCGGCGGGGATCATCTGAGTGGAGAGCAGCAGTATCATGCCGCCCTTTTTCCCGCCGAACTTAAACCGGGAGAAAGCGTAAGCGGCGGTGGAGGCCAGGCTTACCCCGATAAACGAGGTGGCCACGGTAATGAGGAGCGAATTCCAAAGCCAACGCAGGAACAGCGTCTCTTTGAGCAGCCGGACATAGGCCTCAAAGGTTGCGCCGACAGGTATGAGCGAAAGATCAGTGGATATCAACTTGTCACCGGGGCGTATGGAAACGGAGAAAATGCGCAAAAGGGGGTAAACGCATATAACCACGAAGGCGATGATAGCCAAATGGACAAGCAGGAACTTAATAGTTTTTTTTCGTCTGTGGGCCGAAGCTTCTTTGTTCATAATTTTATTTATTTGCCATATGCCCTGGACAAGACTGCCATACGCTTTAAGCCATAAGCCGTAGGCTTGCAGGAAACTCCTCAAAGCTTATGACTTAAGGCATACGGCCTACGGCACTTTCAGCCTTCGCGCTATTATCTCTCTTCCTTCGCCGCGTCAAAAGACTTCAGGTAGAACACAGAGATAAAAAACAGTATGGCGAAAATTACTATGGCGAAAGCCGCTGAATAACTGTAGCGATTATATGTAAAAGCCGCCTTATACAGAGCCGAAACCAGTATATCGGCCCGCTCGGTGCCTCCCGACTGGCCGGTGACAAGGTAGATCACATTTATGTTGTTGAAGGTCCAGACCGTGCCGAGCGTTACAGCCGGCATAAGCACCGGGCGTATAAGCGGGAGTGTGATAAAGCGCAGCTTCTGCAAATAGGAGGCCCCGTCTATGTCGGCGGCGTCGTAATAGGAACTGGAAATAGACTGCAGCCCGCCAAGAATCACCACCATCATAAACGGAATGCCCAGCCAGATATTGATGAGCGTGCAGGTAGTGAGCGGGTAATTGCTCAGCCATTGTACGGGCCCGACGCCCAGACGGGCCAGCAAAGGATACGCGGCAGCAAGTTTTACTAGCATAATATTGATGAACCCGTACTGCGAATGGAACTCTCCGCGCATGGCCAGCACCGCCACCACCTGGGGCATGGCCCATGGGATAACGAGCAGCGTGCGGTAAAAGCCCTTAAAACGGATATGGTTGTTAAGCAGAAGCGCCAGCGCGAACCCGCCGGTGACATGAAAAAACACGTTGATGAAAGTCCACCAGAGCGTGCGCCCCAAAAGTGCCCAGAAGGTTACTTCGGAAAGCGGCGAGGTGGTAAAAACGTTCACGTATTGTCTGAGACCCACAAAAGGCAGTAAGCCGGTATTCTTCCACTGCATAATGGTGGTAAGTTTCAGGTCGTGGAAAGAAAGATATATCTCAAAAATAAAGGGATAAACCAGCAGAAGGGCCAGACCGATGAATGCGGGGGCAAGCAGCAGATAGGCGAGCGAGTTCCTGCCCTTAACTATGTGCCGGAAAAACAGAGTTATAAGCGCTTCCGAGGCCAGGAACCACAGGAACGGCTTGACGGGGTCCGCGGCCAGCCCCAGGCAGCGGCAAAGCGCGGCGGCGGCCAGCGGGAACCCTATAAGCGCGACCGGGAAGAACCAACGCCGGTCGTAAAATTTGAAATGGTAATAGAAATAGCCCTCTATAAGCGCAATACCGGTGAGCACGATAAGCGCGAACCACAGGACTTCGTATATGGAATAGAGTATATCCATAAAAATCAATATCGCTTGTTTACCATCACTGCCATAAGCCGTATGCTTTAGGCCATATGCTTTTAAAGAGTTCCTAAAATCGCCTCTAGCTTACGGCTTAAAGCTTATGGCAATCTTTCTGCCTATGGCCTATGGCTTAAAGCTTATGGCGATCATAGCGCTTTGCGCTATGATCATCTGTTCATCTCCGTTATTTTCTCCGCGGCGTTTTCCTGCATCTTCCGGGTCGCGTCCTCAACGCTCAGCTTCCTCGAGGTGGCAAGGCCCAGGTAATTCCTGGCCGAATCCCAAATAGCGCGCATTTCAGTAGCCATGGACATGGGCCTGCCTTTTGAGATCTGTTCCATGGATACACGCGAGACATCGGTGCCGGTTATCTCAGGCGCCTTTGAGGCTTCCGCGAGCGCCGGCAGGCGCTGAAGCTCTTTAAACTGCCTTATCTGGTTCTCGCGGTTGGTATAAAATTCCATAAGTTTCTGTATAATACCAAGCTTCTCCGGCTTCACGCCGGAGCTTATCATGAAATATTTGCCGCTGACCATAGGGGCGGGCCAGAGCCCAGTGGATGAAACCTTCGGGATGAGCCCCAGGCCGAAATCTTTTTTGAAATGCTGCTGATAGCCAGAGATGGCCCAGTCGCCGTTTATAATAAAAGCGGTCTTGCCTTCCTTGAACAGCGAATCCATGCAGTTGTAATCGCACTCCGGCGGGGCGTATTTCTTAGTGAATTTGAGGTCCAGGTAGAAGTTGATGGCGGAGCGCATGGCGGGAGTGTCCAGCGTCGGGGTCTTGTTGTCTATAGGCCAGCCGCCGAAAGCCGCCAGCCAAGGCATAAGCCAGAACGGCTCTCCCATGTCAAAAGCCATGCAGAAGTCCAGCTTGTAGGCTTTGGCGTCCGTGGCGCAGAATTTAAAAAGCTCGTCGGTATCTTTGGGGGCGGTCTTAGCGTACTTCCTGTTGAAGAAAAACATCAGGTGGTTGCCGTTAGAAACAGGCACGCCCCAGATCTTGCCGTCAAGGGTGATGGCCTGCATCACGGCCTTATTGTATTTGGAGGCGTCTATCAGGCCGTCCACCGGGCGGATGAAGCCTGAAACGGCGAAAAGGCCGGCGGTGTCGGAAGGGCACATGATAAGGTCAGGCGCAACGCCCGCGAGCGAGGCCGCCTGGAACTGGGAGCGCAGGTCCTCGGTCTGATAATGGGTCCGCACTATCCGGATGGCTTTATTTTCCGGAAGCTTTTGAAAAGCGGTTAAAACAGAATCTATATAGGGGGCCACCTGCGCGTCTTCCTGCTCCCAAAGTATTATGGTGGAGGCGTCAAGGGGGGACTTCGGCCTTGAACAGGAGCACAAAAACAGCATGACCGGCAGCAATGCGAGCGCATCGGCGAAAAACATTCTTTTCACAGGGACCCCAAACCACGGTATGCGGTATTCAGCTACCGATAACCGATTACTGATTACCGCTGTTCTGCGAACCTTTTGAAACATGCGTAATAGCCGCAAGCAGCGCTACCAGCACGGAAAGTTTTAAAGCGGTCCACCAGGAGATTTTTTCCGCCACAAGGCCCGCGGCCACGGCTCCGGGAAATAAGCCCGGCACTGTCCACATCCAGAACCATTTTATAAGGAAAATACCCAGGACAAAAATACCCGCCACCCAAAGGATCACGGTGGGAATTCCAAAAAAAACCAGATTGCGGAGTTTCATACTGAAATTCTAACAAATAAACAGTCCGCGGCGACAGGGGAATAAAATGCGGGAATAAAATGCGGACTTTTAGGTATAATAAATTACGCAGTCTAAAGGACGGAGGGAGGATACTAATGAAAAAAACGATAACGGCAGCATCCCTGTTTCTGTTGCCGGTTTTCAGCGTTTTCGCCCAGGAAGCCCCAAAACCCCAGGCGCCGGAAACGCCCCAGGCGCAGCAAGTAGCTGCGACTGAAATTAAAGTCGAGAAAATAGCCACCGCGGCCTCGGTGGAGAACCGCGAACCGGTGGGTGAAACCGCGACTTTTGATAAGGCCGCGGAGAGGGTTTACACCTGGACTAAAATAACGGCGGCCAATACCCCTGTCACGATAAAACACGTCTACTACTTTGGAGAAAAGAAAGAATGTGAGGTCGAACTCTCCATAAAATCAAGCCCATACAGGGTATGGAGCAGCAAAGCCGTGCGGCCGGGCAACTGGAAAGTTGATGTAACCGACGAAACAGGCAAGGTGCTTTCAACAGCCTCCTTCTCCGTTTCACCGGAAAAACCGGCTGAACCGGCAAAGGAAACCGCCCCCGCGCAGCCCGCAGGCAAATAGACATTATCCGTCAAACCCGCCAAAGTAAACTTTGGCGGGTTTTTTTCGTCCCGCAGGCTGGTGAAATGAAAAAAACCGATTCCGGTCTTAAAACCTTCTGGCAACAGAAGGCCGGGCATTACCCGCTCCCGTTTGAAAGAAAAACAGCGGCGCGCACAGCGCGCATAGTGCGTATGCTTGAAAACATGGGGGTCGATTTTAACGGCCGTTCGCTTCTTGACATCGGCTGCGGCACCGGTATTTACGGGCTTTTTCTGGCGGGCAGGGCCTCACGGGTTTTGGGCGTTGACTCATCCAAAACAATGTTGAGTAAATTCCGCGCCCAGACCGGCGCCCGTAAGATAAAAAACGCCGCCTGCCTGAACGCCTCCTGGCAGGCTTTCAGGGCGAAACACGGTGAATCCCGCTTTGACATAGCGCTTGCCTCCATGAGCATGGCTGTGCGAAGCCGGGCCGATGTGCTGCGCATGGAAAGAATGGCGGAGGAACACTGCGTTTATATCGGCTGGGCCGGGAAAAAGAAAAATGCATTCATGGAGCGTATTTTCGCGGAACACGGGCTTGCCTACAGCTCCCCCGACGGAGGGGGAAAAATCATAAAAGTCCTCAAAGGGCTTGGCAGAAAACCGGAAATAAGATTAATAACCGACAACTGGTCCTGGAACGGCACTTGCAAAGAGGCAATGACGGACGTTTTGGCGCATCTGAAATTAAACAACGCCCGGGTCAGGCGGCAGTGGCTTGAGGAATTCATAAAGACCCGTGTTCACAACGGGCGCATCTCCCACAAAATACTGGCCCGAAAAGTCCTGATCGTCTGGCGGCCGCCCGGCCCGAAAAATATCACCCGCTGAAATAGCGGGTGATATTTTTCGGGAAGGCTGAGGGCTGAAGGCTTAAGCCTTGCATTCAATCAGCCAAGCAGTTCCCGCAGGCGCGCGACTTCCTCCGGCGTGCCAAGCGCCACCAGCACTTCGCCCTTTTTTATTGTCCTTGAAGGCAGGGGATTTATCTCGTAGCCTCCGTCCGCCCCGCTTTTAACGGCAACAACCAGCGCCCCCGCCTTGTCGGCCCCCTTGAAGGCTGCAAGTGTTTTGCCGTTGGCGCCGGCGCCGGCTTCAATATCCTCAAAACGACAATTGACGCTTTTGCCGCGCATCATTGAGTCCAAAAACTGCACTGTGGCCGGGCGCGTCATCTCCGAAACCATGCGGAGTCCCCCTATATGGGAGGGGCTTATCACAATGTCGGCGCCGCTGCGCGCCAGTTTTTCCTGCATTTTAGGGTCGTTTTCGTTCTGCACGGTAACGATTTTTATACCCTGGGCGAGCCCTCTGGCGGTAAGCGCTATAAAGGCGTTGTCTTTATCATTTTTTAGGGCGCAAAAAATACCCCTGGCTTTTGAGATTGAGCATTTAAGCAAAGCCTCGTCGGTGGAGGCGTCTCCCGCCACGACGCAATACCCCGCATCCATGAATTTCCTGACCTCTTCCTCTTTCAGCACGATCAGAGCAAAAGGCCGGTCGGTTTTGGATAACTCCTCGCATATGCTTATCCCCGCGTGCGTGGCGCCGCAGACAATGTAATGATCTTTAATGTGTTCCAGCGTGTTTTGCATTTTTATTCTCCTGAAAACATCCTTCAGCTCACCCTCTATCAGGAGGGCCGTGATGCTTGAAAAGATATAAGTCATCGTGCCTATGCCGCCCAGAATAAGAAAGATAGTAAATATCCGGCCGTTCTGGGACAGCGGATGAACCTCACCGTAACCTATAGTGGCCAGCGTTATTACCGTCATGTACAAACTGTCGAGGAAATCCCATTTCTCAATTAGGACGTACCCGATCACGCCGGCCGTGAAAAGAATCAGCAGGGCGCTGAAGGTGGTAAGGATCCTCTGTTTTATGTCTTTCATAGCTTGTAACTGCTTAGGCGGACAAGTACCAGCAAATAGCGAATAGTAGTAGCGGGAAAAACTTTACTATTAACTATTTGCTATTTGCTTTCTTGCTATTTGTTACTTCAGCCTTCAGCCTACCAGCTTGCCAACGGGTAACGCCGCTATTTTTTCCAAGCCGGGTTTTTTCTCGCATTCTTTTTCAAAGGCCTTGTCGCGCATAGTATTGCGATAACCCATGTTCTGGAAACTGTACTGGAACTTGGAGTGCACGTCGTAATTTCCCTTCAGCAGGCCGGCCGCGTCCTCCACAAACACCCGTTCTTCGTCCGTGGGAATCACAAAGACTTTCACCCGCGAGTTATCGGCTGAAATAAGGGTTTCGGCGTTCCGGGTTTTTGAAAGCGCGTTCTTGTTTTCATCAAGGGTTATTCCAAGCGTCTCAAGGCCGTCGAGCGCCTTAGCCCTTGTGACGGCGCCCTTTTCACCGACTCCGGCCGTGAAAACCACGGCGTCTATTCCGCCCACGGCGGCCGCATAAGCGCCGATATATTTTTTTATCCTGTAGGCTTCTATTTCCATGGTAAGCGCCGCGCGAGCGTCGCCTTTTTCGGCCGCCATTTCAACGTCGCGCCTGTCGGTAAACTTGCCGGTAATGCCCAGAATACCTGATTTTTTGTTCAGGAGCGAATCCATCTCGCGCGCTTTCAGGTTTTCCTTATCCATCACAAAAAGCCCTATTGCCGGGTCGTGGTCTCCGGCGCGGGTTCCCATTACCAGCCCTTCAAGCGGGGTGAAACCCATGCTGGTGTCGTAGGAAAGACCGTTTTTTACGGCGTTCACCGAAGCTCCGTTGCCTATGTGGCAGATGACCAGATTCACGCTGAAAGGATCCTTGCCAAGCAGGACCGCCGCGCGCTTAGCCACATAAAGGAAAGAAGTGCCGTGAAAGCCGTAGCGCCGTATGCCGTATTTTTCGTACCAGGCGTAAGGCAGGGCGTAAACATAAGACGATGCCGGCATGGTCTGGTGCCAGGCCGTGTCCATTATGGCCATGTGCGGCACGCCCGGCATAAGGTCGCGAGCCGCTTCAATGCCTAAGATATTAGGCGGATTATGCAGGGGAGCGAGCGCTGCCAGTTCGCGGAAAACGTCAAGGACTTTGTCGTCTATTAAAACCGATTTTACGAATTTCTCGCCTCCATGGACCACTCGGTGTCCTACGGCTGAAATGCCTTTCAGGTCCTTGATAACGCCATGAGAGGGGGAGGTGAGCGTGTCAATAACCAGTTTTATGGCCTCTTTATGGGAAGGGCAATCCTGTTTTATGGTCACTTTTTCTTTGTGCGGGACTTCATGCGCCACGAAAGAATCGGTTATGCCCACTCTTTCCACCACTCCGGCCGCGAGCACCGTTTTTTTCTCCCAGTCAAAAAGGGAATATTTTACAGACGAACTTCCGCAATTAAGGCAAAGTATTTTCATGTTTTTTCCTCGGAAGCATACTTATAAAGAGCTTACAGCGATGAAGCACAACGAGTACCGCAATATAATGAGTAACTACGGCAATAACAAACGGACGATTCCGGCATTTTATGTCTTATCACCGCTATCTATCTTAATCGCTGTAATCTCGTCTTTATTTTACAAAATAATACGGCATGCGTTTTTTTGATATACTGAATTTACATCATGAAAAAAAGGGTGATTGTTAAATATATTCTGGCGATCGCGATAGCGTTGGCGGGGGTATCTCGGGTTTTCAATTACTTTCACTCCATGAACGCCGCCGAAGTCATCCGTAAGCTTGCAGCCCTGCGAATTTCGCTTGAGCTTTACCGCCTGGACAAAGGCCGCCTGCCCGTGCATTTTTCTGACGTTGCGGTGAATGGGAATCTTGAAGCGGTGCCCGATCTTAAGCTGAAGCGCCACTTTAAATCCTCCACTGTAAAGAACGTCCCCTATTACAAAATAACCGACTCCGGTTCCTGGGCTTACGTGAACGACCCCAAAAGCCCCGATTTTGGCCTGGTATTCATAGACTGCTCCCACGCCGATGAAAAAGGCCGGGCCTGGAGCGAGTTCTAATAACAACAGAGGCTAGCGGCTAGGGGTGAGGGTAGGAGTACCTTCCCTAAACCCCTCTACCCTAGCCCCTAATCCCTGCCGCTTTCACACTTCCAGCGCTTCCTCATAAAGACGCAGCAGAAGGTTGCCGACAACCGGAAGCGACATATTGTCGCTTATATAGTCAAAAGCTATTCTTGACATTTTGTGGCAGGCCGGCGGATTTAAGATGAGAGTTTCTATCGCATCGGAGTAGGATTCTACGCTGCGCGGCTCAACCAGCAGACCATTGTGCTCATGCAGAGTAAAGTCACTAAGGCCCCTTAGACGCGGCAGAACGCAGGCCACTCCCGAAGCCTGAGCCTCAATAAGCGACATTGACAGGCCGTCGCGCCAGCTGGTTTTAACAAAAATATGCAGCATGGCCATTATTTCCGGAATATCGTTGCGCGCCCAGAGTATATCCACCTTGTGGCTGACGCCAAGCGAACGCGCCATCTCGCGGATCCGCTCGTCTTTAATGCCTACTATCATGAAATTTGTATCCGGCAGTTTAGTCAGCACCTTAATAGCCACTTTCAAAAAAAGCTCCTGCTCTTTAAGCGTCGGGTCCATGCTTACGGTGCCCACTTTGTAGGGGCGTTTGAGAAACATGGCCGGTTTTATGAGCATGGCGCTTTCCCAGCGCCCGATCTTGATGGCCGGCGGCACCATGAAAACTTTGCGCTGGTCGATTCCGGCGCGCAGAAAATCCTCCTTCGCTGAATTAGACGCGGCCACGAATTTGTCCACATAAGGTTCAAAACCGGCCAGTTTTGCAAAAGTCCCCTGATTGCCGAGTTTCAATTGGGTAATGAATACTTTGGAGGATGCCACTGCCTTTTTTAAGAGAAGCGCCGTGAGAGAAGCCGGATTATAAAAATGAGTTATGTCATAGCCCTTCCCCTCAAAAAAACCCAGTCTGGCCGAAAAGGTAAGCGGCACCGCCGCAAGATGATGTCTCAGGCATTCGGAATAAAGCTTGGAACTTTTAGGGCACATTACCACCGCGTTATGGCCTATTTTTTTGAAATAAACCGCCGTATACAGGGCCTGGTAAGCCACTATGTCAAACTCGTCAGAGTCGCAAATATTAAGAATGTTCATTTTGCAGGCCGGTTTGTAAGGCGCTCTTTCGGCTCCACAGCGGGTGTTGTGCCGGGAGCGATCCGCAGCAGAGCCAGTTTTTTCAGCTCTTTTTTTGCGTTAGACGTGTAGAACGGGTCTTTTGAGGTTTGAAGCATATCGGTATATAAAGCGGCGGCCGCGGCGTAATTGCCGGCCTTCTTGTTCAGAAAAGCGGCCAGCTGTTTCAGCATTACCGGGCAGTCGTGCTCGCGCACCAGCGGGGCGATGATTTGTGCCACTTTCGCGGGCTCAGCGGACTTGCTGTAACCAATAGCGGTAAGCATAGTTAGGAACTTCCAGTCGCGCGGCGTGTTTGCAAGCGCGTAGTTTAAAATATTCTCCGCCTCCTTTGGGCGGTTCATGTTGAATGCCAGCGAGCCCGCTGAGTAAAGCACGGCGTTTTTGAAATAGGGGTCCAGGGCCGCTATGTGGCGGGAGAGAGACAAGAACTCGGGGTATTTGCCTTCGCCGAAACGAGGGCCGCCGGGACATTCCCCATCCTCGTCGGGTTCTTCGCCGCCGGGACAGGGTTCATGGGAGCCGTAATACTGCATCAGCCTTATAAACCACAGATCCGCAAACAGCCTGCGCGCGCCCAGACTGAGCGCCAGCATATCCTCAAGCGCGCTATGCCTTACCTCGCGCAAAGCGGAAGGAGGCGGGAACGCCGGAGCCGGGCGTACGAGTGAATAAAAAAACAACAGCCCCGCAAAACCAAGCGCGGCTGCCGCATAAAAAAACTTTCTCATAAAGAACCGTGCCCCTAAAACTCTTTCTTTCTGAAAAGCAGGACCGCCGCCCCGTAAGCGGCAAGCGCCCAGAGCGCGGCGTAAGAAATCTGAAACCAGGCGCCGGGAGCGGCGGCCAAAGGCGCGTCCCGCAGGTTATAAAGCTGCAAATCAGGGATCAGCCAAGCCGCCCCTTTAAGTAAGCGGCCGGAAAAACCGCCGGTTTTTTCAATAAGAAACCTGGCCTCGGGCGTGAAGTGCCCGAGCGTCCAGATTATGCCTGAAATAACCATGGTGGATACCGGCGAGGTTGAAAAAAGCGAAATGAAAAGCGCCAGCGAGGTTATGATGACTATCTTCAGCCAGACGCACGCGAGTATCTGGAAATACGCCGGCCCCGGCGGAAAACCGCGCAGGGCCAGCAGGCTTAAGTGTATAGCGGCCATCACTGACAGCATGAAAGCGCTGAGCAGGTAAAGGCCGGCCGCTTTGCCAAACAGGTAGGCGGGCTTTGAAACCGGCCTTGAGAAAACAAGGTAAATGGTTTTAGTTTCCACCTCGCGGGGTATTGCCATGGCCGCGTGAAAAAGCGCGTAAGCGAGCGTCATCAGTTCCATCAAACCCAGGCCCAGGTCGGATAGCACTCTGGCTTCCTCGTCCATCGCCATCACGCCGGCAAGCAGCGAGGCGTAAATAGCGCAGACGGCAAAAATCACAAAGATAGTGAAGAAGCGGTTTTTAACGCTTTCCCTGAAAGTTTCAGCCGCCACGGAACGCGCGGTATAAAAAAAATCAGGGGATAGCGAATAGCGAACAGCGAATGGGCGGGGAGAAGAAACAGATTCGGAAACATTTTTCAGGGGGTTCATAAATTTTCCAAGTGGATTCCCGCCTGCAACATGCGGGAATGACAACTGAGAGAGTTTTTTTCAGGAACTCCTTCCCTGTTCGCTATTCGCCAATCTCTATTCGCTGCCGTTATTTTACCGCCTCCACAAACAGGGCTTCAAGGCCGCCAGGGGCCGTTTCCCACTCCTGCCTCAGAACCGCGCGCGCCTGCCGTCCGCACACCATAATAATCACCCGGTCGCATATTTTTTCAAGTTCGGAAATGCTGTGCGAAGAGAGAAATATTGTCTTGCCTTCGGCCTGCAGGCCGGAAATCAGGGCGCGCATATCGTGAATGGCCAGCGGATCAAGCCCGCTTACCGGCTCATCAAGAACCAACAACTCGGGCGAGTGCAGCACCGCCTGGGCAAGCCCCAGGCGCTGCAGCATCCCTTTAGAGAATTCCGAGATTTTTTTGGCAGTGTGGGGGGTAAGCCCCACTTTTTCTATCACAGCGGGCAGCGCGGCCTCAAGCGCCGAGGGGGACATCCCCGAAAGCCTGCCGTAATAGCGCAAAGCGGCGGACGGCGTGACATGCGGGGAAAAATAGGGAAGTTCGGGGAGAAAACCTATGGCGTTCTTTGCTTGCGGCTCGCGCGGGTCCAGCCCGAAAACGGAAACCATGCCGGTGGTGGGGAAAAGCAGGCCGGTGAGCAGTTTCATGACGGTAGTCTTGCCCGCCCCGTTCAAGCCCAGCAGCCCCAATATCTCGCCCTTGGAAATATCAAGGGTAAAATCGGTCAAGGCGGTCACTTGTGGTGTGCGGCCGAACCTGCGAAGACGGTAAATTTTACCTACGCCGTCAAAAGAAACTATCCCGCGGTTCATACGACCACCATCAGAGGATAGGGGCTAGGGGACAGGGTAGAGTAAAAAACAGACCTGAGAATGTTTTTTAGACTATTCATAAATTCGCTCTTTTTCCGGATCTTTCAACCCCTATCCCCTAACCTCTAGCCCCTATCCACTGCAGTGCGCTCATTTTACAGGGTTATCCTCGTCGCTTTTCTGCCGTCTCAGTTCCGCTTCCAGGTCGTCAATGGGGATTTCGCCCTCTTTCAGAAAGGCGGTATGGAATTTCCTCAGGTCAAAATATTTCTGTTCCGTGCGCTGATAATACTTGCGCATTTTGAGGATCCTGTCCATGCCCATCACAAAACTCAGCGCCTGCGTGGGCGAAAGCGAAATCCGCAGAACCTCGCCGCGCGCCTGGGCGTCGGAAAAATAAAGTTTATCTTTAAAAAAATCAATCGCCTCGGTCTCGGTCATTTTTTTAAGGTGAAGGGAGGCGTCGCAGTAGGCCCGCGCGGCTCTTAACGCTCGCACATAAACCCGCAGGAAGTGCGACCAGTAAGATGAGTAATACCCCATCTCGTCCGCCAGAAGCTCGGCGTAACAGGCCCATCCGTTTTCCGTCATGGGCTGGCTGGAAATTTTGCGTATCCGCGAAGGATTGGAGTTCGCCTCAAAGCTGAGAAGATGGAGTCCCGGCATTATGGCGTAGGCGCTGAGAAGCTCCATCTGGGCATAATTGAATCCGTCCTGAAGGATCTTCTCCCTGGCCGGCTCGGAAAGCTTTTCCGGGGGGAGAGACACAAAAAGCTCGGACACTCTGCTGCTGTCAAGAGAAAACGGCCCGCTGTAGTACACATAAGGGAAAACAGAAGCGGCAAATGCCGGCATGCGCTCTATGAGCAAACGCTGCTTGGGGAATGCCACAACCTTGTATTCGTCAAAGTGCTGATAGGCCCGGTCCATTTCATCCTGAAAGACCTTAAGGACCGCATCCTCGGGCGGGTGGTCTTTCGGCAGTTTTTCAAGCACCCCTTTCCAGCCTTTTTCATGGGCGAGAATTGAGTCGATATTTTCCGCCTCTTTCTCCAGGTCTTTCATGGACTGTTTGAAAGCCCCTTTCGCATAGCGGTAAGCCGAGCTGGCGGTAGTATCCAGCGCGTACCAGCGCTCAAGATAAAAACCGTAGGTGAGGTCGCCGGCCCGGAAATCCCCGTCGGAAACCGGCAGTATGTCTTTTTGCAGGAAGTCGCGGTAGCGTTCAAGCGCGGTTTTCACCTTTTCCAGCGTGTCATCCACCTGCGCTTTTAAAACCGGGTCGTAACGCGTGTAACCGCGGAAAATGGGCATAAAATCTGAAATGCCGGCGATTGAAACCTCGGTTTCCTTTATTGCGTGTTCCGTCCATATTTTAGGCGGACGTGACAGGTTCCGCTGAGCCTGTTCAAGAATAAGCGGAAACTGCTTCAGGCGCGAAATGGCGTTTGCCGCTCTGGTGTTATAGGCGTCAAAGTCCTTCCCCATCATCGAATAAACTGAAAAAAGCGGCTCCAGATAAGACTGTGGCCTGAGCTTCATAACGCCAAGGTTTTCACCCTCGTAAATATCCACCTCAAGCATCCGGTCAAGCAGGTTATAGTCGACACGCGCTGCGGGATACATGGAATCTTTTTTTATTTCGCGGAGTTTATCGCGGAGTTTACCGAAAGCCACCAGTTCTTTATCATGGCGCTCCTGAGTGCGCTGGGTCAGGGTAAAGTCCGACCCGTGCAGGCCCAGGCTGGTAGCCCGCTCCGGGTCAAACATCTGTATGGTAGCCAAATACTGTTCAAAGACCTCATTCAGTTTCGTTGTTTCAACCGCTCCCTGTATTTCCTCCGTGGGCATCCTGTCTTCGTAAGCAGAAACAGGAAACACAGGAAGACAGAAAAGGAATGCAAAAAATATTCTCTTCATTATCAGCCTTTTTTTGATGGCAGTGTACCAGCGCTGAAGAACTGAAGTTCTGAAGCGCTGAAGTTTAGAAGCCTGTAAATTTTTTCCTTCAGCTCTTCAGCGCTTTCAGCTCTTCCGGAACTTCAGACTTCAGTGCCGGGCGCCGGCCTGTTTCTTTCGCGGCGTCATCTTCGGTTCCAGCGCTAACGCCAAAGCCTCTTCTATGGAAGAAACGGGGATAAGCTTCATCTTAGCGCGGATCTCCTCCGGTATTTCTTCCAAATCCTTCATGTTTCCCTTCGGGAAAAGCAAAGTGAAGATCTCATCCCTGAAAGAGGCTATTACTTTTTCTTTCAGCCCGCCTATGGGAAGCACCCGGCCGCTGAGAGTGACCTCGCCCGTCATGGACAGGGCCTGTTTTACCGCCCTGCCGGACAGCAGGCTCGCGAGCGCGGTAGCGATGGTAATGCCCGCGGAAGGTCCGTCTTTGGGGATGGCGCCCTCCGGAATATGCACATGAAAGTTGTGAGAAGCCACGAAAGAATCGCGAGACATCTCCTTTGAACGCACATATGAAAAAGCCGCCTGGGCCGATTCTTTCATGATGTCGCCCAGTTTCCCGGTAAGGATAAGGTTTCCCTTCCCCGGCACGGCCACGGCTTCGACGGCTAGTATCTCGCCCCCGTTTTCCGTCCAGGCCAGCCCCGTGGCGATGCCGACGGCGTTATGGGAGGGGGACTCGTGCACGAATTTCGGGATGCCCAGAAATTCCCCCAGATTTTGCGGCGTCACGCTTACCAGGGTCAGTTTCTGCTCCACGATTTTCCTGGCCGCGCGCCGCGACATGGAGGCGATTTCCCGCTCAAGACTGCGCACGCCGGCCTCCCTGGTATAGCCGCGTATCACGGCGTCAAGGGTTTTGTCTGAAAGCTTCAGCGAATTTTCCTTCAGGCCGTGTTCCTTCGTCTGCTTCGGGAGCAGGAATTTATTGGCTATCTCTATTTTCTCGTTGTGGGTATAGCCGCTGAACTCAATTATTTCCATGCGGTCGCGCAGGCTTACGGGTATGCCCCACAGAGTGTTTGCCGTGGCGATAAACATCGTCTTTGAAAGATCGAACGGCACATCCAGAAAATGATCCAGGAACTCGGAGTTCTGCTCGGGGTCTAGCACCTCAAGCAGCGCCGCGGCGGGGTCGCCGCGCCAATCCATGCCCATCTTGTCGATTTCATCCATCAGAAAAACAGGGTTGCGGCTTTTCGCTTTTTTTATGCTCTGCACGATGCGGCCCGGCATGGAAGCCACATAGGTGCGGCGGTGGCCGCGGATCTCCGCCTCGTCGCGCACGCCGCCCAAAGACATGCGCACGAAATTCCTCCCCATGGCGCGGGCGATGGAGCGGGCGATGGAAGTTTTGCCCACTCCGGGAGGGCCCACAAAACAGAGTATGGGGCCTTTGAGTTTCTGCGTAAGCTTGGTAACCGCCAGATATTCAAGCACCCGCTCTTTGGGTTTGGACAGCCCGAAATGGTCCTCGTCCAGTATTTTTTTTGCCGCCGCCAGGTCCAGGGAATCTGTCGTTTCCACGGACCAGGGCAGGTCCACGAGCCAGTCAAGGTAGGTGCGGGAAACGGTGGATTCGGGAGAAAACGGCATCATCCGCGAAAGGCGGTCAAGCTCTTTTTCCGCCGCGTGCTCGGCTTCTTTCGGCAGTTTGGCGGCTTTCAGCTTCTTCTTTATTTCGTCCAGATCCCTGGAGAAGTCGTCTTTCTGATGCAGTTCTTTCTGTATGGCCTTCAGCTGCTCGTTAAGATAATATTCTTTCTGCGACTTGTCGATCTGGGTTTTTACGCGGCTATGGATCTTGTGTTCAATGTCCAGGATTTCCGTTTCCTTCGCCAGCAGCTTTATTATTTTTTCAAGGCGGTCTTTGGGGTCTTCGGTTTCAAGCACCGCCTGCCGATCCTCAAGATTAATAACGGAATTGGAGGCGATGGTATCGGCAAGCCTTGAGGGGTCATCGACCTGCTGCAGGAGGGCCACGGAGTCAAGCGTTATACGGGTACTGAGCTTGACGTAGGTTTCAAAAATTTCCACCGCGTGGCGCATGAGGGCTGTAATTTCCGGAGATTTTATTACCGGCTCCTCAACGTATTCAACTTCCGCCATCAGGCAGTTCTTCTCTTTGTCGGTTACAAGGCTTTTTACGCGGGCGCGCTTTTTACCCTCAAGAAAAACCCGCATGGTACCGTCGGGCATTTTAAGCGACTGCGCCACCGCGCTCACCACCCCGTAGGCGTAAAGGTCTTCCGGCGCCGGGTCGTTTATCTGGGGTTTTTTCTGCGCGAGGGAAAGTATAAATTTGCTTTCCCTGATGGCGGCTTCCACGGCTCCCACCGATTTCGGCCTGTCCACAGAAAGCGGCAGGGCCATATGGGGAAACATCACCACATCCCGTATGGCGATGGTAGGGATCAGGGAGGGATATGAAACGGCATCTGTTGAGCTTGCGTCCATGTGTTAAATCTCCATTATTTGTTACTGCACAGGTTCATGATTCAGCGGTTCACCGGTCGGAAATTAGAGAACACAAGAAGATTATGAAAAAAATAACCGCGAACTGTGAACCTTGGACCTATGAACCGTGAACCTGACAACCAGATCAGTCACTATTTTTTCTTAAATTCCAGCACCTCGTCTATAATGCCGTAGGCCTTGGCCTCTTCAGCCGACATATAGCAGTTTCTCTCCATATCGTCATGCACTTTCTTTTCGGTCTGGCCGGTGTGCTTGGCAAGGATCTGTGTAAGCCGTTTTTTATTTTCCTGCATTTCGCGGCTTTCTATCTCGATGTCGGTGGCCTGCCCGGAGATCCCGCCGCCCCATATCAGCGGCTGATGTATCATTATACGGGAGTTGGGGAGCGCATAGCGCTTGCCCTTGGTGCCGGCCGCAAGCAGAACGGCGCCGAAAGACATGGCCATGCCCATACAGGTGGTGGCAATGGGGGCCTTGATAAAATGCATGGTATCATAAACCGCGAGCCCCGCAGTAACCATGCCACCGGGGGAATTGATGTAAAGGTTGATGTCTTTTTCGTCGTCTTCCATGTTTAAATACAGCAACTGGGCTATAAGGCTGTTTGCGGAGGCGGTGGAAACTGCTCCTTCCGTGTCACCTATAAAAATTACCCGGTCTTTCAGAAGGCGCGAAAAAATATCGTAACCTACCATGGCTCCCTGGTTCCATTTTTCGATAATTGTCGGTATCAGCATAAACTATTCCTCCGTTATTAGTCTGAGAGTTTCCGGATCCTGAATTCGGGATCTTGAAGCTTCAATGTCTTGACTCTTTGACGCGAAGACTCTGCGACTCTTCTAATGTGTCTCTTCCTTGATCACGGCCTTTGACTTTACCATGTCCATCGTCCTGTTTTCCACGATGGACGCCAGTATATACTCCTTGCGGTTTTCAAAAAGCTCACGGGCTTTGACCTTCTCTTCGTCGGTATTCAGGCGCGCCAGCACCTTTTCAAGCTCCGCGTTCAGTTCCGCGTCGCCGGCTTTAATGTTCTCTTTTCTGGCTATCTGGTGCAGAAGAAAAGTAAGGCTCAGGTTGCGCTCGGCCACGGGCTTTAGTTTCTCGATGAACGCTTCTTCACGCACGCGCTCGTCATCGGCCGGCATTCTTTTTTTCATCAGCTCAAAAAGCTCATGCGTTTCCTGGCTTACCAAAGTGGGGGGGAGCTGCATAGGATTGGTTTTTATAAGGGCGTCTTCCAGCTGCGAAAGCAGGTCTTTTTCGGTTTTTTCCGCTTCGGTCTTTTCCAGCAGCTTGCGCACATTGTTCTTCAGCTCTTCCACGCTTGAGGCGCCCGCTTCTTTAAGGAATTCCCCGTCAAGCTCGGGAACTACCTTCTGTTTAATCTCCGACACTTTAACATGAAAGCGCATCTTCTTGTCGCCGAAAGGCGCGTCGAACTCGCGCGTTTCTCCCTTTTTGGCGCCCAGCACCGCCTCCGCGAGTCCCGCTATGGTCTGGGGACTCGCCATATCAACGATTTCACCCTTGACCTCACCGCCCTCCACTTTGACGCCATTCTCAAAAGTCTCGTAGTCAACTATCACGAAATCGGTCTTGGCCGCGCCCGTGTCATCGGGGACCGGCTTGAGATAGGCGTTATACTGCCTCACCTGCTCAAGGTATTTTTCCACATCCGTGTCGGTTACCTTGTGGACTTTGCGGATGGCGTTTATTTTGTCGTAGCCGCGCGGCTCGATCTGCGGGTTACATTCGAACTGGATCTCGAAATAAAGCGTTTTATCGGGCTCGTAGGTGAGGTTCTTTATCAGAGGTGACACAACGGGGGAAAGCTTGTCGTTTTTAAGTATTTCAGGCACCGCCGACTTGGCCGCTATATCTATAACCTCGTCCTTAACCATGGAAGGGAACTGCCCTTTTATCATGGCAAAAGGAACCTTGCCGACTCTGAACCCGGGCAGCGACACCACTGACTGCAGGCGCACAAGGGCGGCCTGAGTAGCTTCACTCAAGCACGAGGAATCCACATTCACGGCAAAAGTGTGAACACATCCCTCCTGCTTTACTTTTTTAATCCTGTCGCCGAAACCCAAGGCGATGTTCATTTGAAACCTCCTGGTGATATGCCACGGTCCAAATTTCCGCTTGATAAGCTTGGACGGCGGCCAAGCCGCCTTATTCAGTCAAATGCCGAGACGGGGACTCGAACCCCGACGGGTTACCCCATACGGTCCTAAGCCGTACGCGTCTACCAGTTCCGCCATCTCGGCCTAAACGACAGTAACCAGTGACCGGTTACTGGTTACCCCACCACCCGCTTATTTGCCGAAGGCAAATCTCCGATTTTCAAGCAGGTGGTGGGGTAACTTTTAAAAAGTGGGCCATACGGGATTCGAACCTGTAACCTTGCGCTTAAGAGGCGCCTGCTCTACCGTTGAGCTAATGGCCCATACTTTTTATTTTACATAAATTTTTTTGAAACTCAAAATACCCGGCCGGAAATTACACGACACACGGCAAATACGGTCATATGGTTATAGGGAATGCTTTTTGATTTATCTTTCTATAATTGCTAAATTCTTTTATTATGCGCAAACAGCACGCGTTTTTTTTATTTGTCCTTGGAGTTTTCGCTCCCGGACTTCTCCGGGCCCAGACTGAAGATTTAAAGAAATTTTACGGGGATGCTTTGTCCCAATGGGCGGATGGCCGCCCGGAAGACGCGGCCGAGGCCCTGAAATATGTCATCTATCGCTCCTCCGGTGAGCAGTTGGGGTTTTCGGCCATCATGGACCTTTCCACTTTGCTTGGTGAGGCCGGAAAAAATGAAGAGGCCATGGCCTATCTTATCAAAGGGGACATATTAAAGCCGGAAGATCCCTATATAAATTTCGAGAAAGGCTGGAACCTGCTTTCTCTTGAAAAAGACCTTGACGCGAAAACCGCCTTTGAGAAAGTTTTTACTCTGACGACCGACCAAAGTCTTGTCCAGCAGGCCCGGTTGGGATTGGCCATTGCCGAAACCCGGCTGACCGGCCCGGAAGAGAGCATTTCGACTCTTCGTACCATCTATACATCTTACCCTTACCTGCTTTCCCCGTCCGCCGAGCTCATAAGCCTGTCCTTTGAAAAGCTGAAAAAACGACCCCACTCAATAACTTTTCTTAAAGACGCGCTCACTTACGACCCACGCAATATGCAGGCTGAAATAGACCTGGCCCGGCTCTTTGACGAATCGGACTACTATTTGCCCGCCTGGCAAACCTATTACACTTTGGCCGACATGGACCCGGGGCAGAAGTTGTTCACCCAGAAGAGGGCTAAACTCGCGAAATACGTGAAGGGCAGGCTTGACGACTTGCTTTACTGGGCGCGCCTGGCCTGGCCTGCGCATGACCATCCCGTTGAATACGACGGCCGCAATCTCCTGCGTATGGCTCTTTACTCCAGTCATGACGGCAATCCCGCTCCTGTCAAAGCTTTCAGTTTCATCTGCAACGGCGATTTTGAAATTATTGACCAGCTCAGGGGAAATGTGGCGCTTGGCAAGGCCAACTCCCAATGGACCGTCCGTTACAACGCCATGAACCGCGTTATGGAACTGCTGAACAATTACGGCAGCCCCGTACATACTACCCGCAATCCGGTGCGCATAGTACCCAAAATAAAAGGCGGAGTTGTCCTTATTAAAAATCCGGAAATTGACCCGGACATAGCCGGCGTAAACAGGGGCGACAAGGAAATAACCGGAGAGCTCTTCCTTTCTTTCAACGGACCCGCCCTGCGGCTTGTAACTGCCGCGCCCATAGAAACACTGGTGCCGGCGCTGGCCGCTCAGTTCGCGGACGGCTCGAAGCTGATCGAAGAACTTAAAACGCTCACCGTGGTTGTACGAACCATGCTTTTCAAGCTGAAACGCGACCCGCCGCACCACGGAGAAAACTACGACATTTGCGATTCAGACCACTGCCTGGCCTTCAAAGGCCTTCAGACGGAAACGGATACGGCGCGCAAGGCGGCGGAACTGACAAAAGACGAAATTCTCTACGCCGGCGACACGCCCGCCGGCGCCGCCCTGCACCGCGCCTGCGGCGGTTTCACCGAAGAGGGCGCCGATGACGGGGGCCGCAGGCTGAAAAAGCTTTCACCTTTTGATCTTTACTCTCTTACCCTGGCGGCCCCGCCAGACGCCCTTTTATGCCTGGCTAAAGACAAAACTACCAGCTCCGATGTTTACTGGACCCTTCTTCTTAGCCCGCGCTGGATAGAGGACAGGGCGAACCTGAAATACAAGATCGGCTATCTGAAAGCGATCATCCCGCTGAAACGCGCGCCGAACGGTAAAGTAATGACTCTGCGCCTTGAAGGCACTGCGGGCAACGCCGTGCTGCAGGATTTCACTGAAATTTCAAAAATACTTTCAGCGGGAGCGCTCCGTTCAGCGCTGTTCAGCGTAAGGCCGGTCCTTGAGGGAAAATATCCCAAGTTCTTTATTCTGCGCGGCCTTGGGACAGGAAACGGCCGAGGCTACTGCGTGCTGGGGGGAAGGGAGCTCGCGGAAAATTTCGGCGACGATTACCGCAAGATATTATTTCACTATTTTCCCCGTTACACGGTAAGGAAACTGAAGTAACAGTGCTGGCGAATAGCGAATAGTGGCAACCGGAAGAACTTTACCATTTACGACTGGCTATTTATTATCTGCTTTTTTACGACATGCCCTTCAAAATCATTCACGTCATAACAAAGCTGGAACTGGGAGGAGCCCAGGCAAACACCCTCTATACGGCGGCGCACCTTGATAAAAAGCTTTTTTCAGTAAGCCTGGTTTGCGGACCGGGCGGGGACTTGAGCGCCGAAACCGGCGGCACTGATACGATATCGGTTCTTTCTCTGCGGCGTGAGATAAATCCTTTCAGGGACTGCGCCGCCCTTTTCAGCCTTTACCGCCTGCTGAA
This sequence comes from Elusimicrobiota bacterium, assembly GCA_026388155.1. Classification (NCBI taxonomy): domain Bacteria; kingdom Pseudomonadati; phylum Elusimicrobiota; species Elusimicrobiota bacterium. The sequence continues at coordinate 158,307 of JAPLKI010000016.1, read as the reverse complement.
AAAAGAAAAGCCCGACCTTGTCCACACACATTCCTCAAAGGCCGGAATACTGGCCCGCGCGGCGGCGCGCCTCGCGGGTGTCCCCGCAATAATACACACTTTTCACGGCTTCGGCTTTAACGACCGCCAGATTTTTTTAAAGAGGCGGCTGTATATTTTTCTTGAGAAGCTCTGCGCGCGCTTCACGGACGCGCTTATTTTTGTTTCCTCTGCCAACATGGAAACCGCGCGCGCCCTCGGCATAGGGTCGCCCAAAACGTACCGCCTCATACGCAGCGGCATAAAACTCTCAAATTATCCCGCGCCGGGCGGGAGAGAAAAAAAGCGCGCGGAAATGGGGCTTGCGCCGGGCGAGCTTGCCGTAATAAGCCTCGGCAATACCAAGCCGCAAAAAAACCCGCGGGGATTTATCTCCATCGCTCAAAAAGTGACGCACGAGGTAAAAAACTCCAAATTTATTTTTGCAGGAGGGGGGAGAGAACTTGATTACTTCCGCGGCCTCGCGGAAAGCCTCGGCCTAAAAGACAAATGTATCTTCACGGGCTGGAGAACGGACACGGCGGAGCTGCTTGCGGCCGCCGACATGTTCCTTCTTGCTTCGCTCTGGGAGGGGTTGCCGCGCAGCCTGGTGGAAGCGCTCGCAAGCGGCTTGCCCGCCGTCTGCTATAAAACCGACGGGGTGGCGGACCTTATAAAGGAAGCGGTGAACGGTTTCAGCGCAATGCCCGGAGAGGAGGCGGAACTTGCCGCGGCGGCGGAACGGGTGTTGAAAGACGCCGGGCTGCGGATAAAACTAGCGGAGGGCGCCCGCGCCACCGACCTTTCGGCTTTTGACATAGACCTGATGGTAAAGCAGCAGGAAGAACTGTATCTGGAACTGTTGAAGAAGAACTTAGAACTTAGAAAGTAGGAATCCGAAGTCATAATTCTAAATCCTAAACTCTAAGTTCTAAGCTCTAAATTCCAAGTTCTATCGTCCTAAATGGAGTATTCTTATATGAACCCTGAAATTTCAGTTATCATACCGGTATTCAACGAGTCGGGCAATATCGCGCCTCTTGCGGCCAAACTTGAGGAAGTCTTCTCAAAAACCGCCGCAAGCCTGGAAGTGATTTGGGTGGACGACGGCAGCACTGACGGCTCCTACGGCGAGATCAGGGCAAATCTCCGCCCAAACGCCGCGGCAATAAGGTTCTCAAGAAATTTCGGCCAGACAGCGGCCCTTGCCGCAGGGATCGCCGCGGCAAGGGGAGTTTGGACTGTTCCGCTTGACGCCGACCTTCAAAACGACCCGCGTGACATACCTAAAATGATCGAGCGCGCCGGAGAGGGCTTTGATGTGGTAAGCGGCTGGCGCAAAAAAAGAAACGACAGTTTTTTTACGCGCGTGCTGCCCTCCATGGCGGCTAACGCCGTAATTTCACGGGTGACTGGTATACGCCTGCATGACTACGGCTGCACCCTCAAGGTTTACCGCACGAGCCTGCTTAAAGACCTGGACCTGTACGGAGAGATGCACCGGTTTTTGCCGGCGCTCCTCGGCTACGGCGGAGCTTCCATAACGGAGATGGAGGTGAGTCATCATCCCAGAGTTGTCGGCCGCTCAAAGTACGGGCTCACGCGCACTTTCAAGGTGCTTCTTGATCTTTTCACCGTAAAGTTCATGGGCGATTTTATTACCAAGCCCATTTATCTTTTCGGGGGTTTGAGCCTCGCTCTGGGCCTGGTGTCGGCATGTCTTGCGGGCTGCACGCTTTACAACAAGCTGGCCGCCCATATCTTTGTCAAAGACCAGCCGCTTTTCCTGGTGGCCATATTTTTGGCTTTGGTGGGAGTGCAGATGGCGTTTCTGGGGCTTGTAGCTGAGCTGATTATACGAAGCTATCACAGCTCCGCCAAAAAGCCTTTCTATCGGGTAAAAGAAACCCTCGGCGGAACCGGCTCGCAAGCGCCGCAAAATCCCATTGACCGCGCCCCCGTATAGTTTATATTCTATAAACACTTGTAATATTTATGGAAGAAAAAAATCCTTTTGTTTTCAGCCGCGAAGAAATCAGACAAAAAGGCGGGCTTAAGAGCGCCTTCAAACCCGACGCGGCTCTGTTCACGGACGCGCTTGAAAAGCCGGCCGTGGTAAAGAACCTTGAACTGAACATTGAGTTCTTCCCGGACGAGAAGGGACCGATAATCCTTGCAGGCGCGCTGAAAGCTGAACTAATGCTTGAATGTTCGCGCTGTGGCAAGCCTTTAACGGCCTGTCTCAAGGAAAATTTTGACGAGGTTTATGAAGATACTGTAGAATGTATAGACGTGCGCGAAGCGGTGCGTGAAACGCTGGTGTTGCTCGCACCCATGAAGATTCTGTGTTCGGACGCCTGCAGGGGGCTTTGCCCGGTCTGCGGCATAAACAGGAATATTAAAACCTGTTCTTGCCGTATGCCTGGCCGAAACCCATTCGCGGCATTGGACGATTTAAAGAAAAAAAACGGCGCCCGCTAGCGGCGCCGCCCGCAGCATACGATCAAGGAGCATATAAAATGCCTAATCCAAAAAGAAGACATACACGTTCCCGCCGGGATTCCAGACGGTCGCAGAATCAGAAAATGGAGTTAAAGTCGCTTTCCGTCTGCAAACAATGCGGCGCAATGCACCTGCCGCACCGCGTTTGCCCATCGTGCGGCTTTTACAATGGTAAGCTTGAAGTACCTAAAAAAGAAAAGAAAAAAGAAGGCGAAGAGCAGGGAAAATAGCGAAGCGGCGAAATAGCGGGCATGGAAGAGCTAACCGACAAAACAACTGACGAAGCCGTGAATAATTCCATCCCTGTTCGCTATTCGCTGTTGGCTATTCGCTGATGGTGGGTATATTATGAAAATCGCTTTAGACGCACACGGAGGAGATTTCGGTCTGAAACCGAATCTTGAAGGCGCCATAGCCGCCGCCAAAAAACTTAAACACGAAATACTCCTGGTGGGCAGGGACCCGGAGATACGGGAAGAACTGCGCAGGCTTGGCGCGGAAACGCTGGAAAAAATCAAGATCATTCACGCTCCCCAGATAATTGACATGGCCGCCGAGCCGGTTGAGGAGTGCCGTTCAAAGCCCGATTCCTCGCTTATGGTCGGCGCGGAGCTGGTGAGCGACGGAAAGGCCGACGCTTTCATCTCGGCCGGTAATTCAGGCGCTGTAATGGTGGCCTCGCTGCTGAAGTTGAAACGCATCCCGGGCATAATCCGCCCGGCCATAGCCGTGCCGTTTCCTACCACGAACGGTCTGGCCCTGCTGCTTGACGCCGGTGCGAACATGGACTGCAAGCCCTGGCACCTGGTGCAGTTCGCGGTTATGGGCTCCATTTTCATGCGCCTGCGTTTCGGACTGGAAAACCCCTCGGTGGGGCTGCTCTCGATAGGAGAAGAGGAAACCAAAGGCAACGCGCTTGTAATCGACACTCTGCCGCTGATGAAAAGCGTGGGTATTAATTTCAAAGGCCCCGTGGAAGGCCGCGATCTGCCCGCCGGCCTTACCGATGTGGTGGTAACCGACGGCTTTACCGGCAATGTGGTGCTGAAGCTTTCAGAGGGGCTCGCCTATTCCATTTTCAAGACGATCAAGGAACAGATAAAGCGCAAGTTCACCTACAAGATAGGTGCGCTCCTTATGAGGAAAATTTTTACGGACCTGCGCAAAAAAATGAATCCCGAAGAATACGGCGGCGCCCCGCTGCTGGGCGTGAACGGAGTCGTGCTCGTCTGCCACGGCAAGAGCACTCAAAAAGCCATCTTCAACGCCATAGCGGCCGCGGGAGATCTGGCGGAGTCGGGCCTGATAACGCAGATAAAGATCCACATGGATAAGGTAAAAGAAAAAATTTCAGCGGCCAGGGAAACGGAAGAATGACAAAAGCGCTGACGGGCAAAGCGGCGCTTGTAACCGGCGCGGCGCGCGGTATAGGCCTTGAAATCGCGTTCACTTTAGCCCGCGAGGGCGCAATGCTTGCGCTGTTCGATATTTCGCCCGGGGAAACGGCGCTCGCGGCCCAGAAAGTTTCCGCCGAAACAGGGGCAAAAGCCATAGCCCTCAGCGGCAATGTGGCCCTTGAGTCCGACTGCGCGGCGGCCGTAGACAAAACGGCGGAAGCCTTCGGGCGCCTTGACATTCTGGTGAACAACGCAGGTATCACAAAAGATAATCTGGCGCTCAGGATGAAAGAAAGCGATTTTGACGCGGTGATTTCGGTTAACCTGAAGGGCGCGTTTCTGATGGCAAAGGCGGCCTCCCGGATGATGCTGAAACAGCGCGCGGGCCGCATAATAAACATTTCTTCCGTGGTCGGCCAGATGGGAAACGCGGGACAGGTCAACTACGCGGCTTCCAAGGCGGGCCTTATCGGGCTCACAAAGTCGCTGGCGCGGGAATTTGCTTCCCGCGAGGTATTGGTAAACGCCGTAGCCCCGGGCTTTATCCTGACCAAAATGACGGAAGGGCTGAAAGATGAGGCAAAGCAGAAACTTCTTGAGATGATACCGCTTGGCCGCCTTGGCAAACCGGAGGATGTGGCAAGGGCCGTGCTTTTTCTGGCGGGGAAAGAATCCTCCTACATCACCGGGCAGGTCATCTCGGTAAACGGCGGCATTTACATGTGATTTGGGCAAATACTCGGTAGCCAGGAGGCCGTTTGATGGCCATAGGCCTTTTGAGACGGCGCCTCCAGTGACACTGGCCTGTCGCGGGCTTCTGGCGTTGTCCGCGACTGAGGATTGTCGGAATTCAGTAGTAAATGTGAAGTGTTTTCAAAAACCATGCAGGAGGAACAACGTAATGGCAGTAGCCGAAAACCTTGAAGAAAGAGTGAAAAAAATAATAACGGAGCAGCTTGCCGTTGATGCTTCGGAAGTAACCCCCAAGGCCCAGTTCGTACAGGACCTCGGCGCGGATTCCCTGGACACGGTGGAACTTGTGATGGCGCTTGAGGAGGAATTTGATATTGAAATTCCCGACGAAGACGCCGAAAAAATAAAAACCGTGGGGGAAGCCGTCACTTACATAAAGGATAAAGCGGGTAAGGGAAACTAGCCCTGCCTTTGCGGATACGGGCCCCGGCGCCGCACGGCGCCGGCCCCTTTTCCGCATTCAAAATGTCTTCTATTGAAGAAGTAATAGGATACGGTTTCCTGGACAAAGAACTCCTGCGCGAAGCCCTCACTCATAAATCTTATTCTTCAGAAGAGAGCTTTTCAAGCCATAATGAGCGGCTTGAATTTCTGGGAGACAGCGTTCTTGGCCTGGTCGTAGCCTATTACCTTTTCAAACGCCACCCGGGTAATGACGAGGGTTATCTCTCCAAAATAAAATCAGCTTTAGTCTCGCGCCCGAGCCTCGCCAAATGGGCGGCCGCCATGGGCCTTGGCGAACATCTGCTTCTGGGCGTGGGTGAAAATCTCACTGGCGGAAAGATGCGTTCAAGCATACTCTCAAACGCCCTTGAAGCCCTGATAGGAGCCGTTTATATCGACGGGGGGCTCGAGCCGGCGGAAAAACTCATAACGGCCTGGCTTGACACTCAGACAGCGGAACTGCTGGAAACAGATTATAAGAGCGCTCTGCAGGAGCGCATACAAAAAAGGCACAAGACCCCGCCCGAGTACGAAGTTCTGGGCACGCAGGGACCGGAACATGACAAGATATTCACTATGCGGGTAAGGATCGGCAAAAAAATACTGGGGCTTGGCTCCGGCAAGAATAAAAAAGAGGCCGAACAATCCGCGGCGGAAAACGCCCTTATATATCTGGAAAGCCACGAGATTCACCGGCATGAACTATGACCTTCTCAGAAAAGAATGAGACGGAATATTCGGACCGGGTTTTCAATTTCATCTCATCACAAGGGAAAGCGGCCTCGGAGAAAGAGTTTTATAATTGCGTTTTTAAGACGTGTGATTTCACCAAAGCTGTTTTCCGGAACTGCAAATTTTCGGACTGCCGGTTTGAAAGCTGCAACCTCAGCCTTGTCAAACTGACGGGGTCCTCCTTCTTCAACACCGTATTCAAGGATTCAAAGATAGTCGGAGTCAACTGGACGGAAGCTTTATGGCCGAGAATAAAGCTGCCAAGCCCTGTACAGTTCCTTAACTGCGTAATAAGCGATTCCACTTTTTTCGGATTATGCCTGAAGGATATCCGCATCAGGGAATGCCTGGCCCGCGACGCGGACTTCAGGGAGGCGGATCTTACCGGCGCCGACTTCGCGCGCACCGATTTGATTTACAGTTTATTCGGCAACACCAATCTTACCCGCGCCGACTTCACCCAAGCCAGGAATTACAGCATCCGGATATCGGAGAACAAGATAAAAGACGCTAAATTTTCAATGCCCGAAGCGATGTCCCTGCTTTATTGCCTGGGGATAAAAATAGTTTAAAAAACCTCATGCCCGGAATTATCAATAACGACTCGGAGCTTGAAAACGCCATTGGCGGCGGGGGAGGAATAGCGGCGCTGTTTTACTCCGCCGGGTGTCCGTTCTGCATACGCTTCCTGCCTGTCTTTGAAAAATACTCCGAACCAGGACCGGAAAAATTTCTGCGGGTGCTTATAGACGGCATGCCATCCAGCGAAGAAAAATACGCCATACAAGTAGTTCCCACCGTCATTTTTTTTAAGGACGGCGCGGTAAAGCGCCGGCTGGACGGCATACGCGGCGTGGGCCTTAATGAAGCTGATCTGACCGTTTTCCTCAAAGATTGCGGGTGGCAGTGATATGGACTTCAAACTGATACTTGTAAAACCAAGAAACCCTGATAATATCGGCGCGGCGGCGCGCGCTATGGCTAACTTTGATCTGGAAGACCTGAGCGTGGTTGCGCCCCATGTGCCGGTGTGGCGGGAAAGCGTGGAAGCGCTGCGCGCGGCCCAGGGCGCCGCCCACATAATAAGCGCCGCCCGCGTTTTTGATTCCATCCCCGACGCCGCGGCGGACTGCCGGACGCTGCTTGGCACCTCTTCCCTTCACAGGCAGAACCCCCAAAGAGATGTAATTTCGCTGCCGGACATGCGGCGCTATCTGGCCGGCAGGGAAGGCCCCGTGGGCATCCTTTTCGGCCCGGAAAAAACGGGCCTTACAAAAGATGAACTTTCGCACTGCCATGCCATACTGAATATCCCGACCGGTAAAACACAGCCTTCCATGAACCTCGGCCAGTCGGTGGCGCTGGTAGCATACGAACTTGCCGCGGCCCGAAAAACACCAAGCCGGCAGCGGCCAGCCGCCCCCGCCCCGTCCGAACAGGAAACGGAGCGCGTAGTTTCGCAGATCTGCACGCTGCTTGTAGGCATATACGGCCGGAACTGGGGAGGTTCGGCGCGGGCCGCTGAAATACGCCGGGGCCTTATAGACGCGCGCCTGACCAGGGGCGCCATGAACACTCTGAAAGCATTGCTGCTTCGCTCCACAAAGTTCAATTAATTCCTGAATTTCCTCCTTATTCCCCATAAAAAATACATAAATCAACGCGACAATACGCTGTCGCGTTGATGTGCTATAACATAACAACAGCGGCGAGCGGATAGAGGCTAGCGGTCGTATAAAGAACTCCTTCCCTAACCCCCTATCCGCTCTACGCTATACGCTGCCGTATTAAAGGGAGGACTTATGTTTAAAGGAGCGGGCGCTATTAAGGATATGCCGAGGGTGGAAAGGCCGAGGGAGAAACTCATGCGCTATGGCCCGGACAAACTGAGCGTTGAGGAATTGCTGGCTATCATAATCCGGACGGGCAGGAAAGGCGAAAGCGCTCTTGAAGTGTCCGCAAAGATAGTCAGGCGCTTTAACGCTGAAGGCCTGCCCGGATTAAGCCACGCGGAATTAAAAAGCCAGCCGGGCATAGGTCCCGTAAAAGCCTGCGAGCTTCTGGCTTGTTTTGAACTTGGCCGCCGTTTCATAAACGGCAAGAAAGCTTCAATTTACCTGAAGCCCAAAGATATATGGGAGGATTTGCGCGATATACGGGACCAGAAAAAGGAGCACTTTGTTGTTTTCTACCTTGACACCCGCAACCAGGAGATAAAAAGGGAAATTATCTCGATCGGCTGTCTTAACGCCAATCTGGTGCACCCGCGCGAAGTGTTTGAGCCGGCCGTAAAAAACCTGGCCGCCAGCGTAATAGTAGCGCACAACCATCCGTCGGGAAACCTTGAGCCCTCACAGGAGGACCTTGACCTGACCAAACGCCTTGCGGGCGCGGGAAAACTGCTTGGGATAGAACTGCTGGACCATGTGATAGTTTCAAAAGACGGCTTTTCAAGCTTTAAGGAAAAAGGGTTAATTTAAGTTAACAGGTTCACGGTTCCGGGTTTAGAGGTTCACAATTCACGGTTCGAGGTTATTTTTTCCATAATCTCTTGTATCCCGAGTTTCTAACCGTTGAACCTTGAACCGCTGAACCGTGAACCTACAGCATGTTTTTCCAACCGTTGAACCGCTGGACCGTGATTCAAACAAACCCGTTCTCTTTCAGGAACTCCATGGTTATATTGGAGTTGTTTTTTGGTGCGGCGTATTTGCCCAGGATGTCGTATTCGATATTCAGGCTGGCGCCCGGCTTAAGGTATTTTAAATTGGTGTTTTCCCAGCTGTGTCCGATAACCGAAATCTTAAATGCGTTTTTTTTGACTTCATAAACAGTAAGGCTTATACCGTTAAGCGCCACCGAACCTTTTTCAACCATTAAATTGTCCGTCTCGGTTAAAAACTCAAGCACACGGCTGTTGCCTTCCTCTTTAATTGAAAGCAGGCGCGCCAGCCCGTCTACGTGCCCGGTAACGAAATGTCCCGAAAATCTGCCGTCAGCCTTCATCGCCCTTTCCAGGTTCACAAGATCGCCGGCTTTTAAAGATATGAAATTGGTTTTTTTAAAAGTTTCAGGGCTGACCGAAAAAACCGTCAGGCCTTTTTGGAAATCAATTACCGTCAGGCAGGCCCCGTTAACGGCCACGCTCTCGCCCTTTTCAAGCGCCCAGGAGGGGGGAACGCCCACCGAAAGTTCCACCCTGGACACTTTCTTTATTTTTCCAACGCTTTCTATTATTCCATTAAACATAAGATGAGGACAGCGAATAGCGAACAGCGAATAGCGAATAGTGGTGGGAATGCGAATCTTGACGGTTTTTTCTATTTTTCATTCGCTACTTCGCTACTTCCCTATTTCGCCAATATAATCGCGCGGGCTTAACAGGGTAAGTTTTTGGATTCAGGCTGTATTCGACCATAAGATCCTCTCCGACTAAACTTAACCCAGCCATTTTAACCCTGATACCTAATTCCTTTCTTTTAGCGTTCAAAGAGTCGTTCCAGATAACCGGACTTTTAGAAGCCGCACCGCCGATAACCAATGGGGCGATAAAACAGACCAGACGATCCGCCAGCCCCTCAGAAATAAAAGAGCCTATAACCGTACCGCCGCCTTCAACCAGCAGGTGAGCTATGCCAAGCTTGCCAAGCTCCGTCAACAGGGCTTTAAGCGATACTCTGCCGCCGCTATCCGCAGGCAAAACCATGATTCGGGCGTTTTGCCGGTTAAGTTTTTTTATAGCGCGCGCCGGCGCTTTTTTTGTTGTGGCTATTATAACCCTGTCATTGGAAAACAGGGCGGCCGAACGGCTTATCTTTAAGGTGGAATCTAAAATGATTATGTACGGCTGGCGGCTTACTTTAACGCCTCTTACATTCAACATGGGGTCGTCTTTAAGAACGGTATTTATCCCGGCAAGCACCGCGTCGGACCGGGCCCGCAATTTATGGGTTTCAAGACGCGCGGCGGGGCCTGAAATCCAGCGGGCGCGGCCCCTGAAATCCGCTATCTTGCCGTCAAGGCTTTGGGCTGTTTTAAGCGTTACAAAAGGCAGGCCGGTGCGCATGAATTTATTGAAAGCCGGATTTAAAGCCAGGCAGACATTTTCAAGAACATGGCTTTTGGTCTTTATCCCGGCCGCCGAAAGTATTTTAGCGGCGCGGCCGCGGTTAGCGGGATTAGGGTCCGCGGCTCCGATTACAATCCGGCCCAGTTTAGCTTTTATCAGCGCCGCCGTGCAGGGGGGAGTTTTGCCGTAAGTTGAACAGGGCTCAAGGGTCACATAAAGCGTAGCCCCGGCGGCCGAAGCGGAACAGGTTTTAAGAGCGTTTATCTCGGCGTGGGGGCCGCCGAATGACCTGTGCCAACCTTCCCCAATTATCCGGCCGCCTTTCACGACCACCGCCCCTACCATAGGGTTTGGATGCGCACCATATTCGCCCTTGCGGGCCAGCACCGCTGCGCGGGACATGTAAAATTTATCCTTATCTATCATGGATATCATCTCTATTGCCATAGGCCATAAACATGCCATAAGCCATAAACATGCCATACGCCATAGGCCGTAAGCCGTAAGCTTTTATAAGGAGCTCCTCAAAACTTATGGCATATGGCTTATAGCTTATGGCTATAGATTTTTAAAAAGGTTTGCCATTTCTATGGCGGAGCGGGCAGCGTCCGCGCCCTTGTTGCCGTGTTTCACTCCGGCGCGCTCTATGGCCTGCTCAAGATTCTCGGCCGTCACCACTCCAAAAATAACCGGCAGTTTATGTTTAAGTGAAACCTCGGCTATGCCTTTTGCGGTTTCCTGCGCCACCAGGTCAAAATGCGGAGTTTCGCCTTTTATCACGGCCCCAAGGCAGACTATCGCGTCATATTTGCCGGCGGCCAGACGCTCGCAAGCCACGGGTATTTCGTATGAACCGGGGACTTTCACCACGGTAATATCCTTTTCCAGCCCGCCGTGGCGCTTTATGGTATCCACGGCACCTTCCAAAAGGCGCGAGGTTATAAAGTCGTTAAAGCGCGACATTACCACCGCGAATTTCAGCCCCTCAGCGTTCATATTGCCTTCAAGTGTTTTCATTTTTCCTCCTATTTCTTCCTTAAAACAAGTGTCCCAACTTTTTTTGTTTAGTTTTAAGGTATTTTAAATTATGGACATTCGGCTGTATGACTATAGGCACTCTTCGGGTTATTTCAAGCCCGTATCCCTCAAGCCCTATTATTTTTTTGGGATTATTGGTGAGCAGTCGCATTTTCCTGACCCCCAGGTCGCACAGTATTTGCGCCCCTATGCCGTAATCACGCAGATCGGCCTTAAAGCCCAGGGCCGTGTTCGCGGTAACAGTGTCATAACCCTTGTCCTGCAGGCCGTAGGCCTTTATTTTGTTCAAAAGCCCGATGCCGCGGCCTTCCTGGCGCATATAGAGTATAACTCCGGAACCTTCGGCGGCCACGGCGCACATGGCCGCCCTCAACTGCTGCCCGCAATCACAGCGTTTTGAACCGAACACATCGCCCGTCAGGCATTCCGAATGGACTCGCACCAGCACCGGATTTTCTATTTCGCCCATCACCAGCGCCGTGTGCTCAAGCCCGGTAAGAGTGTCTTTATAAACGCTTATTTTAAACAGGCCGTATTCAGTGGGCAAAATGGAAGACGCGGATTGCTCGATCAACGATTCGCGGGCCCGGCGATAGGCGATAAGACCGGCTATTGTAGCCATTTTAAGACGATGGCGCAGGGCGAATTTTTTAAGGTCGGCAAGCCTTGCCATGGTGCCGTCGCGATTCATTATTTCGCAGATAACGCCGGCCGGCTCAAGCCCCGCAAGTTTTAAAAGGTCCACACAGGCCTCGGTATGGCCGCAGCGCACCAGAACCCCGCCCTCCCTGGCCCGCAGGGGAAAAACATGGCCCGGCCGCGTGAGATCCCCGCCTGAGTAACGGCGCCCCGCCAGCACACGCAGCGTTTTGGCGCGGTCAGCGGCTGAAATACCCGTGGTAACGCCTTTTTTAGCGTCCGCTGAAATAAGCCAGCTGGTTTTAAAAGGGTCGCTGTTTTCCCGCTGCATGGGGCCAAGCTCAAGGCGAAGCGCGCGTTCCGGGCTTAAGGGGGCGCAGATCAGCCCGCGGGCGTGTCTGGCTATGAAGTTTATTTTTTTCTCGTCCGCGAACTGGGCCGCCAGCACAAGGTCTCCCTCATTCTCGCGGTTTTCGTCGTCGGTAATTATCGCCATGCGGCCCCGGCGCAGGTCTTTAACTATTTCCTCAATAGGGGAAAAAGATTTGCTCATATTTTGTCCATAAAAAAAGCCCCGAAGCTTTTTCTTCAGGGCGTCCAACTACAGCGAATTGCGAATAGCTATTAGCGATTAGGGGTGGAGGCATTCAGAGAAAAGGAAATTGTTCGCTATTCTCTATTCGCTATTTGCTGTTCGCTGCTGTTATCGTTCTTCTTTCATCCGGACTGTACCGTCGGCCCCGGAGTTTAACCGGGTCTGCCCTCGCGGGCTTGCGGGCTTCCTTAGGAGGTTACCGCCGGTGGGGAATTACACCCCGCCCTGAAGAACTAAAATAATTATAGCAAATAAGAGGAGAAACAGAATTTACCAACACGCATTATTATTCCCTGATGGGGTCCCGAAACCAACCCGCACCCATGAGCCGGCCACTACACCGGTGGAGACACAAAGGTCTTGTAAGGTCGAACTGCCAATAACCTGGCCGACCGCGGTTGCAGGAAGCGTCTGTATTTCGGCTGAGGTGAGCCAACGCGGCTGCCAAAAACCCTCGGCTGTAATAGTGGAGCGGGTAGCCGCGCTTCCAAAACTTGCCGTGCCCCGCACATCCAGCGGCGTAGCGGGGGAACTGGTGCCTATCCCCACATTGCCGCTGGCCGTGCTTACAAAAAGTATAGGAGAAGTAGCGGCCGTGCTTATAAGCACGTTGGTTGCCACATGGAACCTTTCCGTCGGGTTGTTAGTCCCTATACCGAATTTCCATGAGCCGCCGGAGGAATTGGCGGCGATCCTGAAAACCTCAACGCCATTGCTGAGATCGCTTGCGCCGGCTTTGTAAACCAGATCATTGGAATTGAGCGCGAAGCCCAAAACACCTTTGTTCCGGTAGCCGGATTGGTTTTCGCTCCAGCTTATATAGGTGGGGCCGCCAACCGGGCGCAAAATAAGAGAAGCTATGGAATCCCCGCCGTCCTCGGCGCCTATCCTTATTGAGTTAACGACCTGCAAATTATTAGTCGGCTCGGTTGTATTAAAATCCAAACCAATGCCTACACGGCCTCCTGCAGTGACGGCAAAATCATAATACTTGGTGTACTCATCAGGTGTACCATGCATGCCTACGGCCAGGGTATACGCAGCGCCGGCCTTCGCCACATATAGACCCGCATCCGGCGACGGACTGCTTCCAATGCCGGTATTGCCGTTAAGGGTAATACCGCTCTGGTTTCCATAATAGCCGCCGCGCGCGGTAATTGAAGAAGTGGCAAGAATGCCGCCATCGACCGTCAGTTTGCTGGTAATTGAGGTAGTTGAAATACCCACGCCGGAAGAATTTGTGCTCACATACATTATAGGCGAATTCAGGTCAGCCCCGAAAAGTGTATTTGCGTTTATATGCAATCCCGCTTGCGGAGCAGCGGTTCCGATGCCCGCGCTCCAGTTTCCGGATTGGTCGGATCTTATTCTGAACGCTTCCTGGCCGCCGGTGACCGGGTCCGAACCGGCCGCCCGGTAGACCAGGTCCCTTGTGCCGGCCGGAAAACCCAAAGCGCCCTGGCTGACGCCGCCGCCCAGTGAGGCCCAGCTTATGAAACCGTTCTTGGCGGAGTTTGAAATTTTTATCTGCTGATTAACCTCAAGCGGAGCGGTGGGGGCTGAAACCTGCACACCCACATATCCATCGGTGGTTACAGCCAGGCTGTACGCGTTCACACTGGAGGGGCTTGAAACCGTAAATGAGTAGGTTTGCAGGTTTGAGCCTGTTATCAGCAAACTCCCGGTCATGATGTCGCCTGCCTTTGAAACTTTATTGGTGTCGGTCCCGTTAATATTTGTCAGCCCTGAACCGTCACCTGTAAATCGCCCTGTAAATCGCCCGGTTGTAGCCACAAAATCAGGAGCCGTCACTATGCCCGTGTGAACCATTACGCTGGAAGCGGTTTCTATACTATAGGTGTCGAAATTGCTGAAGATGGCCCTGGAGGTGTAACCAGGCAGCATTCCTCCTATTGTTATTGCATCCGCATAAAGCCCTGCCTGTGTTGTTATACTTGAAGTGGCGATAATTCCTCCACCCACGGTAAGCCGCGCCAGGTAGGAAGAACTGCCCACGGCGGTATTACCCCCGGAAATGGAGAAAGTGCTTCCTCCCACGGAGAAAGCATTGCCGGTTACGGTCATCGTGGAGTTATTACCCAGGGTCAGCTGTCCGGTCATTGTGTCGCCGTTCTTGGCCACTTTCGTCGGGTCGACCACCGGCACGCCTTGAAGCTGGGAACCGTCGCCATAGTATTTCGCCCCCGCAGGCAGATACACATTGGTTGAAATATAGACGCCGCCCTGGAAAGCCGTCGTAGCTGAAGAAAGCTCTACATTGTCGGCAAGCTTTATTTTGGGAGCGGACAATCCGAGCGGAGAAGTCACCGTCAGCGGGCCTGTCATGGAATCGCCGGCCTTTAAGACCAGGCCTGAAAGTCCCGTGCCGTCGCCAACGAACTTTGCCGCCGTCATTACGCCGGTGGCGGACATGGAGGCCTTTATCACGCCGCCGGAATCACGCCATATCTGCGCCATGTCGGTCTGCGCGGAGCCGGCAGAAAGAACATCAAGCCGGGCCTGCGGCGTGTCGTTGGCGATACCCACATTGCCCGTGTTTACGCTGTAAAGGTCGTTGCCGGTGCCGCTCAGCTTCCACATATTTTGGGCGGCGGCCTCCGTCTGCGTATGGCCGTCGGGAAACATAAAACCGCCGACTTTGCTTTCCACAATGCCGGTCACGGAAAGTCCGCCCTGCACAACGATATTTGTGGAAACTGTTATGGCGCCGTTTTGGGTTTGCGGCAAAGCATTTATGGTATCGGCCGAGAAATTTTGAGTGGCGGCGGAAGCTGTGGAAGCGTAGAGGGAGTTGAAGGAGTAAGGAGAAGCCTGCATTTTTATCCTCGGCAACATTGCCTCGTAATTGCTGCTTTGGTTCTTAACCTGTATTTCAAGCCAAATCTCCGTATCTCCCCGGAACACGGAAAACGGTATGCCGCCGGTTACCGAACCTATCTCCACATCATAGCGTCCTTTCAGAACCGGGACATTAGAGCGGCTCTCGGTGAAAAGCGCGTTTCCGGACTGAGGCGCGTCATAAAAAATAAATTTCATGTCCTGCGGCGTATCAACGGCCAAATTAGTCACCTTGTTCAGCAGAAAGCCCTGATAACTCAGGGTCGGCGTGATGGCGGCATAGGAAGGCAACAGGCAGCCGGTAACGGGCAACAGGAAGAGAAAAGAACCGACACTGCGCCTGATTTTTCGGGAAATCCGCAAATTACCGTTTTCTATTGAATTCATAAATCCTCCGCGTTTAAAAATCCCTTAAAAACCCGCCAATGATAAGTTCCAGTATAGAGAAGTAAGTCTGCTATTCGCTACTTTACGACCACCACCGTTCCGTTGTACACATGGCCGCTTGCTTCTATCTGATAAATGTAGACGCCGCCCGGCACCGCCTGGCCTCCGGCTTTCGCGTCCCAAACCAGAGAATTTGCCACCAGTCCTTTCTTCATTGTGGCCACAAACAAGCCTTTAATATCAAATATACGGCCTTTCACCGCCGTGTCATCGGGGTTGTCAAAAATAAAGACCATGGTATCATTTTTGCCGTCGCCGTTGGGAGTTATAAGGCGGTTGGAGAGACCGGAGAGATCAGCCGAAAAACCGCCTGGACGCTCGGTTGAGCGGATCTGATAACGCCCCAAAAGCGTGGTGTTAAGTTGAATATTTTTTCCGGTCTCGTCCACTTTGCCGTAAAGCTGAAGCCACTTGGCTCCATTATAAAAATAAAGGCTTAGGGCTTTTGCGGCGGTCAAAGCGGTGACTTTGGCCTGCCGCGGGCTTCTGGCGCTGTCCGCGGCTGAGGGGACTATTTCCGCGCCGTTCTTTTGGTAATACAGCCTCAAAACGGAGGGCTTGGACAGTTTAAATGTGTCATCCCGCTGCAGGCCGCCTTTATAAGCGGCGAACTCCACCGACTTAACCACTATTCCGGATATCTCCTCGGGATGGGTGGATATTTCTATTGAATACGTATCAAGCGGGTCGGCGCCGGCCGAGAAGAATTGGCCTGCGGCGTCGCCAGGCACCTCCAATACACTTTCGTTATCCGGCGCCAGAAAATAAAGAGCGCCCGACTGGCCTGCCCTCGCGTAAGACGGCTGCGAGGCCCCCGCCTTATTTATAGCTTTTACATGATAGTAGTATTGCGAACCCTGGTCCACTACATCGGTCCAGGCGAATACGCCGGAAGAGACTTCAGCTATAAACCGCCAATCGGCGTTCGCGGACGCTGTAGCCCGAAACACCTGGTAACTATTCACCTCGTAGGGTGAGGCCGGGGCAAAGCGGCTGCCAAAGGGAATGCGGTTCTGATAGCCGGTCGGCGCCATCCAGGTTACGCGATATGAGGAAGTTCCGGATGAGATCACATTTAAATTTATGGGGGGAAGCGGCGGGAGCGCCGAAGCTATAACTGAATTTGATATTTCGGAGCTAAATCCCTGATCGTTGACGCTCTCTATGGAAAAATAATAGGTGGTTCCCGGATTAAAGTTTTCAATTATCCGTTCCTCACCCGACCCGGGCCCCAGCGGCGGCCAATCTTGCGAAAAATCGGATGCGGAGCGGAAACCGGCGTCGCTCGTAATCGGAATCGCCGTGCTGTAGCGCAGAATATAACTCAGCGCGGCCCCCCTGTTGTGGGTCCAGTCCGCCGTGGGAGCCGTCCATACAAGGCGAAGGGTGTTGCTTGAAAAAGCCACAGCGGCTAAATTATTTACCGGCGCGGGCATGGGCCAAAAAGACAACTTACCGGAACGCCCTGAGTAGGACTCCGCGTCCCCGGTTGAAACCGCCAGTTCCTGGGCGTTACCCTCCGATTCAAAATCCGATGAATACATCATGCCGGAACCATAGGACATTATCCCGTTGATGTCGGCAAAAGAAAGCGAAGCCGTCCGTGCAGCCATGGCCGGCGCGCAGAAAAGCAACGCAAAAAGCATGGGCGGAAAAGCCGCCCGCAAGCTTAGCTTCATGGCTAAAGTATATCTTTCCCTTGCGACTAAATTATTACAAACAAATGACTGACACCATCCATAATTCCGTAATAAAATAGTCACAATTGAAAAGTAGAATTGTGAATAGCAAATGGCAAATAGCAAATGTATGGAATCGCCTTATAAAAAACCAAAGCGGGCGCCGGCAAGCCTGCCGCAGGTCAGCAGGTGGACACTGGCTTCGGCTGTTTTACTGCTGGCGTGTTTAACAATGCCGCGCGCCGCCATAAATGTCGGCGACTCCCGCGCCCTTTCAAGATTGGTCACGCCTAACGGCGACCATAAAAACGACACTTTTGTTTTCCAGTGTTACAACCCGCGGGCGGCCGCCATAGAGGCTACGATATACGATCTGGCCGGCGCGGAAGTGGCCCAGATGCGTCTTAAAACAATACATCTTGATAGTTCTTACTACTACGACCTGGAATGGGACCCCAATTCCGGCGGCAAAAAACCCGGGGGGGTGTATCTTTACCAGATAAGACTTGAAAAGAGAGTTTATAAGGGCACCGTAGTAGTGATACGGTGAGCAGTTACAAAAGCCATAAACTATAAGCCTTAGGCTATAGGGCTAATAAGGAAGCTTCCCTGGCTTATGGCTTAAGGCTTACGGCGTATAGCGAACGGTAGAGTATATTTATGAATATTCTAGCGCAGAATAAACGGCCAGCGTCATTTTTGGCAATCCTGCTCGCTTTTATCCTGTGCCCAATACCCTGTACCCAGTATCCCGCTTTCGCCGCTTTTGAGGACATGGGCCTCGGCGCCAGGGCCGCCGGCATGGGGGATGCCTTCACGGCCGTGGCCGACGATATAAACGCAATTTATTACAACCCGGCGGGCCTTGCGGATATAGGACGGCCAAAAGCCATGGCCTCGCATTCCATATTATACAGCGGGCTTAGCGACGGCTCAAGCCTCGGGCTGAGCAACGCCGCCTTCGCCATGCCGCTGGATAACGGACGCCTGGGCGGACTTGGCTTTTTATGGAACCAATTCTCACTTTCCGGGATTTACGCTGAAAAAGCCATGCAACTTTCATACGGATACCGTTTTCCTAAAGGTACTTCTTTGGAAAAATTTTCCGTCGGCACTTCGCTAAAGTACCTCACACACTCCTTCTCCCGCCTGGACGAAGCCTATAATGCCGTTAATTCCGTGGACGGTATTTCAGCCACAAACGCATCCGACCCCGTTCTGGTGGGGGCGAACTCCAAATCCGCCCTGGGCGCGGACCTGGGTATTCTTTACCGCCTGGATAAACACTATACTCTGGGGCTGGCCGTACTGGACGCGAACCAGCCCGATGTCGGCTTCTCGCAAAAAGATCCCGTACCCATGAAAACCCGTTTGGGCGCGTCGTACAAAGCCCTGTGGCTTCTGCTTACCTCGGAAATTAAGATGCAAAAGGGCCCTGGCGGCACGCAGGACAAGCAGTTTATTTTCGGCGCGGAAAAAACTTTCCCAAGTCTGGACAAGGGTGATATTTCGGCAAGGATGTCGCTGGGCATAGGAGACAGGGAATTCAGGCAGATTACAGCCGGCCTCTCCTACAAGATAAGCAAAATTCAGTTCGATTACGGTTTTTCAATACCGCTTGGAACCGTGCAGAATACTATCGGCAGCCATAAACTGGCCATGGTCTACCATTTCGGCTCTCCCACGGCGGATGAGCAGGCGGCGACCGAATTCCTTGAGCAGTACAAAAAAATCCGGGAAGCGGCGGACTATAAGAGCGGGCGCGACACGGCAAGCCTTGATGACCCGCGTCTCGCGCAAATAAACGCCGAAGTTGAAAAAGAGAACTACCAGGCGGCAAGTAAGCTGTTAGTAGACAAGGCGGGGGAATTACTGCCGGACACTTCGGTGATAAATCTTACCCGCCGCTTAGCCGCGGTGGCAGCTTTTTATCCGGCCATGCCGCCAAAGGAGGGCCGTGACAAGGCCACCCAGCTTCTTTCGTCGGGGATTCGGGATTTTTTACGCGGAAAGGACATAAACGCCATGCATGAACTTTCATACGCCCAAAGCCTCAACCAGCAGGATTCGACCCTCTCAAACTTCGTCGACAAGGCCGAAGAAGTATCGCGCATTAAGGCGGACAGGGTGCCGGTGACTTTCAACCGCGGCTGGCCCCAATATAAAATTGAGGAATCGGATCTTTTCTACGCGCAAAAGAAATATGAGGACGCCCTGGAGCGGCTGGATGCAGCGATGGAATTTGAGAAGGACAATCCGATCGCGCTAAAGAAAAGCGGTTCCTGCCATTATCTGCTTGGCAATTACATCCAGGCGGATAAGGACTGGGAACGCGCCCTTAAACTTGAAACCGACCCGACGGAAAAGGAAAAACTTGTTAAAGCGATAGCCGAGGCCAAGTCCCAGCAGGGCCCGAATTGGCAGACTCCGGCCACTGCGGGCACTACGGCTGCTACGGCGACGGGGCCGGGGGCGGCGGCGGCAAAGGAAACGCCGAAGCCTTCCGGCAAAGACCCGAGGGAAATAGAGAAATTATATCAGCAGGGCGCCGACTTCTACACAAAAAGCGACTACGGCAAAGCGGCCGACATATTCAGAAGAATACTCACACTGGATCCCGGAAACACCCAGGCCAAGAAGGCGCTTGAAAGGATAATAAGGCTGTCGAGATAAAGCAGAGGATAGGGGCTAGCATATAGGGGTGAGGGCTGGAAATAAGGAACTCCTTCCCTAACCGCTATTCTCTAACCCCTATTCTCTATACATATACTTTGGACTTACCATGAAACTGTATTATAAATTAAGCGCCGCGCTGCTTGTTATAGCCGCCACGGCCTCTCTTGCGCTTTCTTTCTTTTTTATAAAGTTTCAGGAGAGAGAGCTTGTCAGAACGCATAAGGAAAGGGCCGCCCTGCTTATCAGCGGAACACGCGACATTCTCTCGGAAGCGGAACTGGCCGCAGATCCGCTTATGGTGGTGGATTACCTCTCGGACTTGCTTTCAAGCCGCCCGGAGCTCGCAGGCGCCGAACTGGACCTGGGCCGCGGATTCAGGCCGATAAAACCAAGACGGACTCCGGCAAGGCTCAGGCGCGCCCCGCCGCCTGCCCCGCTCTTTTGGGGCCGGGGGAAATTGCCATCGGAGAAAGACAAGATAATTAACCGCACCTCCCCGGCCAAAAGGGCGGGGCCTGCAAAAAACCCGGTAGAAGAAATCCATTCGCTCAAGTACGCGGCCAGGCTTGAATTTGACGCGGCATACCTGGAAAGCGAGGTCCGGGCGCGCCTGACCGCCGTTTATCGCGATTTGTCTATCGCCTTTCTATGTTCACTTTTTGTTTCAGCGGGCGCCGGCTTTGCCCTCTCCTATCATCTTACCAGGCGTCTGAAAAGGCTTTCCGCCGCCGCCAGCGCCGTGGGGGAAGGCCGTTTTGGCGCCGAAATAGAGGCCCGCGGCTCCGATGAGATCGCCGAACTTGCGCGCACTTTCAACGCCATGTCGGCGAGACTGCTGGAGCTGGAGGCCATGAAAAAAAATTTTATTTCCTCAATTACCCACGAGTTGCGCTCCCCTCTGGGCGCGATAGAAAGCTATGTGGAACTGCTGCTGCGGGATGGCAGGGCCTGGACGCGCCGTGAACTGAGCGATCTGGCGCGCATAAAGACCAATGCTTCGCGCCTGTCAAATTTTGTCACCGTCATGCTCGATCTGGCCAAGATTGAAAGGGGAAAAATGGAACTGCGCCTTTCAAACTATGAGCCGGGCGCGCTTATTGAAGATCTCGCGGCATTTTTCGGCTCTGAAGCCGCAAAAAAAGGCGTCAAACTAACGGTGGATATTTCCGGCTGCCGCGGCCCAATGCTTCTTGACCGGGAACTTACAACGCACGCGCTTACTAATTTAGTCTCAAACGCCCTGAAATTCACCCCCGCGGGAAAGGAGGTCGGAATTTCGGCCTTTATGGACGGGGAAAAACTGCGGGTGGAAGTGCGCGACGAGGGTCCCGGCATTGAGCCGGAGGAGATCAAAGGCCTGTTTTCCGTTTTCGGCCAGACCGCGCGCGGAGCCCAAAAAAAGGGCACCGGTCTCGGACTCGCGCTTTCAAAGGCCATTGTGGAGCTGCATAAAGGCCGTATCGGAGCCGGAGCGGCGCCTGAAGGGGGAGCTCTTTTCTGGTTTGAGGTCCCGCGGAATATAAACCCGTAATAACTTTGTAACGGCAATTAGTTAGAATATAGCAACTACTCAGGTAGCCAGAAGTCAGAATTCAGGAACCAGAATATTCAAGAATTCTGAATTCTGACTACTGAATCCTGTCTTCTGAGTGAAAATAAATGTTTCTGTACCTGTTCTTACTATGAAAACAATCTATTTAGCTCTTTTACTCTCGCTTCTATGGTCCGGCGCGTTTGCCGCCGAGGAACCGCTGAACACCTCCCCGCTCAGGGAAGCTGAAATTTCCTCCCGTCTGCAGGCCGATGTGGGAAATCTCCTTGAGCAGCTGGTGGGAAAAGGCAAAACCCGGGTTTTTGTAAACGCCGAGGGTGAAATACTGCTGAAGGCAAAAAGCGAATCCGCCACCCCCCAGCAGGAGGAAAGTCTTCCCCTGCCGGGATATGCCGGCTCAAGCCTGTTGGAGAAAACGAGCCAGTATATTAAGCAGCAGCGCGAGGAAGGCGAACGCAGCTCGGAATTTCGCCTTAAAAAGCTGAGCGTCTCGCTTATTTTTGACCGGAGCGTGCCCGACAACAGAATAAACGCCGCCAAACTTCTGATTTCCGATACGCTGCGGCTGAACGAACAGCGCGGCGACAGCATTATCACCGCTAAGGCGGACATGATCCCCTGGTGGAACGATCTGCTGTACTCCCCCGAGAACCGCAAAATTCTTCTGGCGGCCCTGGCGGGGGCGCTGGGGCTCGTGATATTGGCTCTTTTCGCCTACGCCCTGGTCTCAAAACTGCTCAATAATTTCATTGACTACGCCAAGCTTAACGCAGGAGTCTCCAGAGGCGAGGGCCCCGCCGCGGGCCCCCAGGCGTCGGGCGGGGGAGGTGAAACCGGAGAAGTGGGAGAAGTGATAGATGTGGAAACCGGCGCCGCGCCAGGCGGCATGATCGAAGCGGGACAGGCCTTTGACTTCCTTGAAAAACTCCCTCAGACCCTCGCCGCTGAATTTGTGGGCGAGCTGCCGCAGGAAGACGCGGCTATCATTATCGCGAACTTGGCGGATAAACAGCCTCATCTGTCATCCCGCCTGCTGCTCGCTCTTCCGCCTGAAAAAAAGCAGGCCGTAACGGACCAGCTGATCAGCCTGAAGCAGGCGGAGCCGGAGCGGATATATGAAATTGAGAACGAACTGCGCATGAAAATGGAAAAAAGCCTGAAAGGCACGGAAAAACTCAGCCGCATGCTGAGCCTTGTAAACGAAACCGAGCGCAACGAGATTATTGAGCAGCTTGCCCGCTCAAACCCGGAAAAATCGAGAGAAATCACAAAGAGCCTGTTTACCTTTGAAGATATCTGCCACCTTGAAGAAAAGAACCTGCGGCCCGTTGTGGTGGCGCGGCCATACGCCGACTGGGCCTGCGCACTGGCGGGTATCCCGCCTGCCAGCGCCGCCAACGTGACTAAACTCATGTCTGAAGATGTGCGACTTATCGTTAAAGATCTGCTTTCAGGCCCCCAGGAGTTGGAAAAGACCATCAACGCAAGGGCGAAAATAATTGCCGCGGCGCTTGAACTGGAAAGAAAAGGCCGCACAACGCTTCCGACGCGAGGCTGATTTCTATGGGTGAAGGAATGGAAAACATCCCCGATAAAACCATTTACTCCGAGATGGATTATCTCTGGCAAAGCGTGCGCGACGCGCAAGAGAGCGCCTCAAGCGCCATTGAGGACCGCAAAAAAACCGCACAAGAGGCGTCCGCTTTGAGTTCAAGGCTCGCGCACCTGGAGCGGGCTCTAAAAGAATGTCTGGAACGGGAAACCGGGCTGAAAACTGAAATCTCCGCCCTGCAAGGAAAAATTGAGGGGGATGCGGACATCGTAGCCAGAGCGCGGAAACTGAATGAAAGCGCGGGCAATGCCCCCGGACGCGAGGCGGCTTTAGCGGAGGAGCTCGCCGGGAAAAAAGGGGAGAATTCTATTTTGGAAGCCGAGATCGCGGCCCTGCGCTCGGAACTGGCCGGTTTAAAAGAGACCCTTGCCGCAAGGCAGAGGGCGGTGGACGCCCTGCAGGGCAAAGCAGCCGCTCTGACATCGCTTGGAGAAATCGCCGAAATAATAAAAGCCGATTGTCTTGCCTCCGGAAAAACGGCCTCGGCCTACGAAATTCTCGCGGCCAGGCTTGGAGAAGCCGTTGCCGCACGGAAACGCGCGCTGCATCAAACGAGCGCTTTTAAAGCCGTACTGGGCAAAACCGCCGAAAAAATAGTAAATCTGGAGAAAAACAACTCCGCGCTCAGGCGCGGGATAGCGGAGCAAGAGGAAGCGGCGGCGGCTTTGAGGGCGCAGCTTGAACTCAAGGAAAACCGCCTCGCGCTTTCTGCCGGAGAGAAAATCGAGCTTGAAAACCGGCTCGCGGCCGTCCTGGCCTCGCGGAGCGGGCTTGAAGAACGCCTGAAAGACGCCGAAAACCGCTGCGCGGAGTACAAGGAAACCGCGCGAAAAGCCGAAGCTCTCTCTTCGGAGCTTGAATTCGAGCTGGCCGGAACGCGCCTGAAAGCCGAGGAGCAAAAAAGTAATTTTACCGGAGCCGTAAAACAGATTTTCGGTCTGCAGGAAAAGGCGGCGGAATTAAGGCGCGGGCTTGAAGAAAGCTCGCAAAAAACACGGGCGGTTCAGGCGGCCCTTGAGGCCAGAAATTCCGACATTGAAAAGATCAACCTGATTTTACGCGACAGATCCGCCGACCTATTCCAGGAAAAGGAAATACATAAAAAAGCTCTGGTAAAAATAAGAATTCTCCAGGAAAACACTGAGACGCTCAACGAACGCCTGGTAAAAAACCAGGAATACGCCGCCGCGCTTATGCGCCGCCTGGAAGAAAAAGAAAGGACGCTTACGGACCTGAAGGAAGAGAACAAGAGGGTGGGGGCGCTGGAACGCGAAATTGACGATTTAAAACGCAAAAATCTGCACATAACCGAATTAATAAAACGCGAGCAGTTTAATTTCACCGATAAGGTCAGCGCAAGCCTGGAAAAGGCTTCAAAGGGCATAAAAGGGTTCAGCATAAGACTTTCGGTTCCCGAGCGGCGCGGCTTTGAACCTTCCCTTAAAAGCCTGGCTGACGCGGTGGAAATTATTAAAGGCTGGCGGGAATATATGGACGAGGAAACGCCTGAGCTTTCAGAAGAAAACCTGGCGCATTTTCTGTCCGATCAGGCGGCGCACTGGGAAACGACTTTCCGCACGAAAAGACTCGCGCTTTCAAAGCAAATACTTATGCCGTACGCCACGGCACGGATAAACGCGCAAAAACTCAAACTTGCGTTTACCAATATAATAACGAACGCCTACGAACATCTTGGAGCCGGCGGCGCTCTAAAGCTGGTGCTTAAAGCCTCGGAAAACGAAGCAGAAGCCGTCTTTGCCTTTGAGGATTCGGGGCCCGGCTTCAGCCAGGAAGCACTTGAGAAACTATTTCTGCCCTTTAACCCGGGAGGCAAGGACAAAGTCGGCATCGGGCTTACCATTGCCGAAGCCGTGGCCCGCAAACACGGCGGAAAGCTCACGGCTAAAAACGGTAAGATGAGAGGGGCTTTAGTTGAGCTTACACTGCCGATAGCAAGGGAGCTGCCTAAATAGAAGGCTGAAGACTGAAGTTTAGGAAATTCCTTTATAAACCTTCAGCCTTAAACATATATCCTAGGCCGAAAACGGTGCGGATGGCCCGGCCGAAACTCCCCAGCTTGAAACGCAAAACCTCTATCCTCTTATCCACCGCGCGCGCGTTCACTCCGAAATCCCTGCGCCACACCTGCTCCACAAGCGTACCGCGCGATACCACCCGGCCTTGCCGCGAGAGGAAGTAAAGTAAAAGATCAAATTCAAGAGCCGTCAGCTTCAGGCTTTTCCCCGAAAAAAGAACGGTCCTTTCAAGCGGGCGCGCTTCAAGTTGTCCGAGCCGGATTACTTCCGGCTCCGGCGCGTCTTCTTTATTCAGCCGTGCCCGGGCAAGAAGGTTCAGGAGCCGCGCCCTGAAAAGCGCGGGATCGGGAGGGAAAGCGAAGCATTCATCTGCGCCGGCGGCCAGTGTTTCACCCGCTATGCGCGCGTCCGGAGCGGCAAGCAAACCGACCAAAACAAGCCGCCGCCCGCCGCAGCCGCGCAGCACGGAAATCAGGTCGCGGGCGCTGATGGAAGGCGGAGTTACGCCGATGATTACCAGTTCGGGGGATTTTTTGGCTAAAACATTAAGGAGGAGCGCCGCTTTCGGGTAAATTTCGGGCCTCAGTCCCCAAAGCGCGGCTTTCAACTCTTTAACCTCGGCGGGGTCCGCGCTTACAAGCGCGAGGCGAAACCTGGCGTCCGGCCTCATGCTAAAAGCGCCTCAACCCTGGCAAGCAGCTCCTGCATGTCAAAAGGCTTGAGGATGTACCCTGTATCAGGGATTTTCAGGCCCTCCGCCACGATATTAGTTTCAGAGCGGACGGTAAAAAAAAGTATCGGCACGCGCGACATGGAGGGGAGCTTGCGTATTCTACGGGCGGCTTCAAGCCCGCTTATATCTGGAAGCCCTATGTCAAGCAGGATAAGGCCGGGCCTGTTTTTTCCGGCCGCCGCCACTCCGTCAAGTCCGCAGGCGGATTCTAAAATCCTGTAGCCGGCGCCTTTCAACAGCCTGGCGGCTATGGCAAGGTAATCGGCCTCATCGTCTACAACAAGCACTAAGGGCGCTAAGGGAGCGGTCATTTTCAGGTTTTTTTGGGCAGGTGCGCTTCAACTTTTTTTTGAAGAAAGGACATTTCCACGGTTTTGCTCATGAACTCGCGGCAGTTGGGCTCCTGCCTGAAAAGTTCGCCCAGGTTCTTATTAAGGTAAGTGCCGGTAATTACAAGTATCGGGATATTACGGGTATCATCGTCCAACTGCAATTCGCGGATCACTTCTATGCCGCCCACACCCGGCATCATCACATCAAGGAATATAATATCCGGCTTCTTGGTCTTGGCTTTTAATATGCCTTCACGGCCTTCTTCGGCGGTTTCGAGTTTGTAGCCCAGCTCCATGAAATAGTCGGACACCATGGTCTTGAATTCAAAACTATCATCGATCACAAGTATAGTTAGCATATAGCGGTCCTCATTGTCGCACCCCGTGACGCACTGCACAGCGCACGGGGCGGATTAGCCGCCGGGCTTTATAAGGTGACGCCCGGTGCTCCACAAGGAGGGCTCTGCCCTCCATTAACTCGTCGCTTGCTTCCTGCGCTTCGCTTGGTCGCTGCGCTGAACCTCCCGAAGCGGAAATTTCCTGAATAACGAGGAGAAACTATCCTCCATCTGTCGCACCCCGTGACGCACTGCACAGCGCACGGCCGTCTGATGGCCATAGGCCCTGTTACGGCACCTGCGCAGGCATTGGGGCGGATTAGCCGCCGGGCTTTATAAGGTGACGCCCGGTGCTTCCCGGTCTGCCGGCTTGAGAAAACTGTTTTTTTGCAACTCTGACATACTAAACAAAAATGCGCGCGTTTAATCAAGCTTTTGTTTCAGCTTGCGTCTCGGGTTTTGCCTCCTGCGTCATTTTTTTTGAAACTGTGAAAAGGAAATCGCTGCCCTTACCCACCTCCGACTCCACCCATATCTTGCCCTTATGCAGCTCCACGGTCATCTTGCACATGGCAAGCCCCAGGCCGAAACCCATGCTTTTATGCTCTTCCATCTGGGAATATTTCTCAAAGATCATCTGCCGCTTGTCTTCCGGTATGCCGGGGCCGGTGTCCCGCACGCTAAAAAGAACCTCGTCCGCGGTTTCCGAACAGGAAAGCGTTATACTGCCTCCGGAAGGCGTGAACTTCAAGGCGTTGCCCACAATGTTTGTGACCACGCGCTCAAGAAGAATCGGGTCACCGTTGAATATAATCGGAACGGCAGGCTGCGGCGCGCTTATCTTTATGTTCTTCGGGCCCGCCACCGGTTCGTGGTTTTCGCAGACTCTGGTTATAAGCTCGCCGGCGGACATTTTATCTATCTGGAGAGCCATGGTGCCGCGCTCAAGCTTGGTGGTATTTAAAATATCGTCTATCATACCCCGCAGGCGCCTGGAAGAATAAAGCACACTTTTAAAATACTTGTCCGTGGAAGGCGAGGGGGGAACTTTTTTCATCAGCAGTTCGGCATAACCCTGTATGGTGGCAAGCGGAGCGCGCATATCGTGGGTAATCATGTGGAAAAAATCTTCCTTCGCCTTTTCAAGCTCCTTTTCGTAGCTTATATCCCTGATAATAATGACGCGGCCGTGGCGTTTCAGGGTAGCCAGCATGAACTGGTTGGCTATTATGCGGAAACTTTTCAGCACGGTGGAGGTAGTGTTAGAAAGAGGGGCTTCCAGCTCCGAACGGAAAAATTTTTCTTTGGACAGGCTCAGTTTGGAAAATTCCGCGTAAAAAGCCTCGTTTTTTACGGAGCGCGGTATCAGGACATCAGCCGCCATCCTTGGTATGCCAAGCAGGTTCAGCGCCGTCTGATTGGAATAGATAAGGCCGCCCCTGTCGTCGATAAGCAGCACCCCGTCGGGGATCGTATCGATAAGAGCCTGGGCCTTATTTTTCTCTTCCACTATCTGGTTAAGCTGGAAAGCGCGGTAGGCCTGCAGCTCCAGCATCATGCGGTTTAAAACGCCGACCAGTATTTTTATCTCGGGCCAGCCTACCGCCGGTATTATTTTGTCAAGGTGCTGGTTTTTAAGAAAACCCTTCACCCCGTTGACCATGTTGTTGATGGGGCCTATAATGCGGTTTGAAATCAAAAACACCACAAAAAGCGTTATGGCGAATACCGTCACGGCGAACACTGAAAAGATAAATATGGATTTTTTCTGGCGGCCGTAAAGCTCGTCATCCGTCTGCACGGACAGGGCCGCCCAGTCCAGTTTGCCCACGGCAGAGTAGGCGCCTGAATAGGGCTTGCCCACAATCGTAATGGCGTCAAGCCGCCCCGTCCTGCCGCCGGCGCGGAAGATCCTCAGCAATTCCGCCGGATCCGGTTTGCCGCCGCGTAATCTCTGGCACGGCAGCGCCCTGCCCCGGCCGTCGGTCAGCACAACTTCCCCGGTACGGCCGGTCTCCTGTGAATTTATTTTTGCCAGAAGCTTATCCATTAAAAAATGGAAAACCACCACCCGCCCGTCCACCAGCGGGTAGGCCAGCGGATAATAAGCGTGGCGGCTAAGGCACAAAACATCCCCGCCGGAAACGATGCCGCTTGCCTGCACTCTTTTTATCAGCTCGGTTTGATAAGATGCAAGAGGGCTGGCCGATTGTACAGTCTCGCTCTGCAGGAAAAACAGCTCCTTCCCGTCCTTGGCAAGCATGCTGAGCGACATGATATCGGAATTAATGCGCGTAGCCTGTTGGATTACCTGAATGTCGCTGATATTCTTTTTATTAAGCGGATTTTCTATTTCATAGAGAAAAGCAAGGTCCCTGTTAACACCCAGGAACCATTCGTCCACGTTGGCGGCGGAAAGGCTTGAAATGCCCTTGTGCAGATCGTAATAGCTGGTAACAGAGGAGTTATACTGCTTGATGTTCCAGGCGACCGACAGCAATAGAGGCACCACAGCTATGCCGAGCAGTATAAGAAAGAATCTGGTGGTAAGTTTCATGATTTACGATACATCGCCAGGGTATAGAGGCGAAGGTAGAGAGTTTAGGGCAGGAGTTCCTTACACCTCTCCCCTAGCCCCTAAGCGCTAGCCCCTGCTGTCATTATATTTCATGCCGGATTATATTTATCTCGATGCGCCGGTTGGCTCCGCGGCCCTCCGGGGTATCATTGCTCTTTATGGGCTTGAACTCGCCATAACCCACGGCCGAAAGCTTCTCGGGCGCTACCCCCTTGGAAAGGAAAAACCTCAGCACCGAGAAAGCCCGGGCGGCTGACAATTCCCAGTTGGAACGGTAGCGGGCATTCCTGCCCAGCGGCCTGTTGTCGGTGTGGCCTTCAATTTGTATGGGGTTCGGCAGCTCGCTGAAAACCTTCGCCAGGTCCTGTAAATGCGGGAAAGAGGAGGCTTTCAAATTATCGCTTCCCGGGTCGAACAGGATGGGCTCCGCAAAATTTATGGTTATCTTGTTGGCCGAAATTTCAACCTGCGCTATCTGTTGTATGCCATGTTTTGAAAAAAGAGTGCTGACTATCTGGTTATCGTGCCCGAAAGTTTCCTCAAGGCTTTTCACGCTAAACTGGGAGGTAATATTTTTGGAACTGTAAAAGGCGAACAGGATCATGAAGAAGATCATCAGATAACTCATCATGTCTCCGTAGGTAATAGCCCACAGCGCCCCGCGGTTCAGTTCGTTTTCAAGCTCGTCTTCCCTTTCGTAAAAACGCATGGTTTATCCCTTGGCGGATGACGCTGACTGCTTCTCGTAACCGCGCAGATGTATTTCTATAAGGTGCGGCGTTTTTCCGGCCATTATATCAAGCACCCCTTCAAGCAGTACCTGCAGCGCAAGTGTTTCCTCCATCGCGCGCAAGCGGATTTTATTCGCCACCGGCACAAAAACAAGATTGGACAGGGCGATACCGAAAAAAGCGGAACTGATCGCCACGGCCATAGATTTGCCTATCGCCGCGGGGTCTGAAATATTGCTGAGAGTCTGTATGATGCCGAAAAGGGTGCCTATAAGGCCGAACATGGGTGAAAGCACGCCCATGGTGCGGTAAAGGTTGGAGTCTTCCTGTATGTCCAGCCGGCGGCGGCGCACCTCTTCCTCCAATATAGCCCGGGTTTCATGCGACTGGGCGCTTATCATGGCCACGCTCACCGCGCGTTTAAGAAAACCTCCGGCGAAACGCCCGTCCACATTCTGCAGGGCCATAAGGCCGCCCTGCTTCTGCGCGGTATCCGCAAGCCCCGTCACCACGCTCACACATTCCGCCAAAGAGGGGACGGGAGGGGTTAAAAAAATATTAAAAAACGCCTTCACCCCGCTGGAAAACCTTGTAAATGAGGTGTTTACCACCGTAGCCGCGAGCGTCCCGCCCAAAACCAGCACAATACCTTGAGGGTTAAAAAGCTTGTCGGCTATACTGGTGGAAAGCACACCCCAGATTACAACCGCAGCGCCCAACGCGAAACCCGCTATTGTCATTACATCCATGATTTTGTCCTTTTAAAATCCGTGGCCCGCACACTTTTATTATACTTGTCCGGTATTAACTATTTCTTACATAAATATAATATAAAAAATAGAGGCGCCGAGCCCAGCTTAAGAAAGGCAGAGCGGGAACGGAACAGAGACATAAAGTGAGGGGTATCCTTTAATTTTGCCCCTTTGAGCCATTGCACATTTTCTTCACAGGAATTGTAACCCGATTTTGTTATTTGGTAACATAGGCACATGGACTCCATTCTTAATATCAGCCCGGTGGACGGACGGTACGCCGCGATTACGGCACCCCTGCGGCCCTATTTTTCCGAAGCCGCCCTTATAGGCCGCCGCCTCGAAGCGGAATGCGCCTATCTGGAACTGCTGTGCGGCTGGCCGGGGACCGGCATACGAAAACTTACAAGCGCGGAGCGGCGCAGGCTCGCGCGGGTAGCGGAAGGTTCCGCGGCCGCGCTGAAAAAAATAAAAAAAACCGAGGCGAAAATCAACCACGACATGAAGGCGGTGGAATACTACCTTAAGGATGAACTGGCAGCCACCTCCATGCGCGGCCTGAAAGAATACGCTCATTTCGCACTCACCTCCGAGGATATAAACAACATAGCCTACGCCATAATGCTTTCGCAGGCCCTTAGCCGCGTGCTGATACCGGAATTGAGAGTTATAACAAAAAAACTATCCGCGCTCGCGAACGCTCACGCTCTGACCCCCCTGCTCGCCCGAACACACGGCCAGAGCGCGGTGGGCACCACCTTCGGCAAGGAATTCCGGGTTTTCTCCGAACGCCTGAACCGCCAGGTCTCCGGGCTTAGCGCCCTTACCATCTCGGTAAAATTCAGCGGAGCCGCCGGAAATTATAACGCTCATACAGCCGCGTGGCCGGCCGTTGACTGGCTCAGGTTCTCTAGAAACCTGGTAGGAAGTCTTAATCAGGACCTTGATATAAAATTAAGGTTGAACCGCTTCGCCACCCAGATAGATCCGCATGACACGTATGCCGAACTCTTTGACAACCTGCGCCGGACAAATACTGTGCTGCTCGACCTGGTTCAGGACCTGTGGCGCTACATAAGCGACGGGCTGATCATCCAGAAAGCGCTGGAACAGGAAGTCGGGTCTTCCGCCATGCCGCAAAAGATAAACCCGATCCAATTTGAGAACGCCGAGGGAAACCTTGGGCTCGCAAATGCCCTGGCCGGTTTTTTCTCGGCCAAGCTGCCTGTTTCAAGGCTCCAGCGGGATTTATCGGACTCCACTGTGGAACGCAATTTTGGAACGGCCTTCGCACACTGCCTTATAGCCTACCGCTCCGTAATAGCCGGGCTGGAACGCATGGCCGTTGACCCGGCTCGAGCCGCCCAAATGCTTGGCGACCGCCCGGAAATTTATGCGGAAGGCATTCAAACCATACTGCGCAAACACGGTTTCAGCAAACCCTACGAAGCGCTTAAGGCCCTCACGCGCGGGCGGGACGTCACCATGCGGGACCTTAAAACGTTCGTGGAAAAACTAGCGGTAAAACCGGCGGTGCGCGCGGAATTAAGGGCGCTACTTGCCAAACCTTACATCGGGCTGGCCGGGAAACTGGCCAAAATGGCCGTCTGATACACATCGTGCCTTTGCAGACGACCCTTTCCCGACAGCTTAGGGGACACCGCATGGCGGTTTCCCCTCCTACGCAAGCCCCGCCCTTTTGGCCGTAGCAATAGACGTATAGGCAGCACGTTGTTTGCAGAGTCAGGAGTTGCGCACCAAAAGAGCGGGGCAAGTATTGGCCGTCTGAGGCACACAGGCCGTTTGATGGCCATAGGCCCTGATACGGCACTGCCATAGGCTTGTGCCTGTTACGGCACCTACGCAAGCCCCGCTCTTTTGGCCGTAGCAAAAGACGTATAGGCAGCACGCTGTTTGTAGAGTCAGGAGTTGCGCACCAAAAGAGCGGGGCAAGTATTTGGAGGTTCAATATGCCGGTTGATATTATAGTTGGCGGACAGGGGGGGGACGAAGGCAAGGGCAAGATTTGCGCCTACCTGGCTTATAAAGACGATTACCGGTATTCAATAAAGGTCGGAGGCCCCAATGCCGGTCACACCGTTTTCTTCAAAGACCGTATCTTCGCGCTTAAATCCATTCCGGCCGGTTTTGTGAACAAGAACGCCAAACTGGTGCTTGGCGCCGGCACCTATTTTATAACCGACTGGCTCCTGAAGGAAATGGCCGACACCGGCTCCGCTAACCGCGTCATAATAGATCCTAACGCAGTGGTGATAGAAGCGCGGCAGATGGAGAAAGAACGTGCCGACGCCCGCATAATGAACAACATCGGCAGTGTGGGCACAGGCCTGGGAGAGGCGGTAAAAGAAAGGATCGAGCGCAGGAAGATACGTTTCGCCAAAGACGAACCCCGCCTCAAACCTTTTATTAAGGATGTCGCCGGCCTGCTCAATAAAGCCCTGAGCAACGGGGATAAGGTGCTGCTTGAAGGAACACAGGGAATAAAGCTTTCCCTCCTGCACGGGGAATATCCCTTCGTCACGTCGCGCGACACCACCGCCTCAACTTTTCTGGCCGAAGCGGGCCTGGGCCCGAAATATGTGCGCGATGTTTACGCCATATTCAAGCCCTATGTCACCCGCGTGGGCCCCGGGCCTCTTGAAAAAGAAGTGAAAGATCCCAAAAAGATGAAACTCCACCACACAAAAGGCCGTGAGGTGGGCTCGGTAAGCGGGCGACTGCGGCGCATAGGCGAGTTTGAGGAAAAAACCGCTTTCAGGGCAATAGCCATAAACTCCGCTACGCGCCTTGCGGTGACTCACATAGATCTATATCAGGGCGGAGCCTCCCCCGCGAAACTTTCCGACATAAAGGGGAAAGCCCGGGCTTTCCTTGACAGGATAGAGCGCCTGTCTGGAATTTATCCGTATCCGGAACTTTCACTCGTTTCCTACGGCCCAGGGCTTCTGGATGTGCTTGACCTGAGGAAGGCTTAAGGCTGAAGGCTGAAGTTAAGAAAATTCTCTTGTAAACCTTCAGCCCTCAGCCTTTAGCCTTCAGCCTATTCACGGAGGTGACCATGAACTATTTACTGACCGAACAACAGATCATGACGCGCGATCTAGCGAAGAAAATCGCCGATGAAAAAATAAAGCCCGTCGCGGCGCATTACGACGAGACCGAAGAATTCGCCTGGCCGATAATGAAAATACTGGCCGACAGCGACCTGTTCGGCGTCTACATACCGGAACAATACGGGGGCCTGGGCGGCGGCATCATGGACATGTGCCTTGTGACCGAGGAATTGTCCAGAGCCTGCGGCGGCATAGCGCTTGGATTTGCGGGTACGGGACTTGGGGCTATCCCGATACTTTTGTATGGCTCGGAAGAGCAGAAGCAGAGGTTCCTGCCCGACATAGCCAAGGGCAAAAGGCTCGCCGCGTTCTGCATAACCGAGGCCGAGGCCGGCTCGGACGCGGGCTCAATAAAAACAACCGCCAGAAAAGAAGGCGACCACTACATATTGAACGGGACCAAGCAGTGGATAACGAACGCGGGAGAGGCGGAAGTCTACACGGTGATAGCGATGACCGATAAGACAAAGGGAACGCGGGGCGCGAGCGCGTTCATCGTTGAAAAAGGCACTAAGGGCATGGATTTCGGCAAGAAAGAAAAAAAGCTGGGAATACGCGCCTCGGCCACGCGGGAGGTCATATTCACCGACTGTCAGGTGCCCGCCGCGAATCTCATATCCAAAGAGGGCATGGGTTTTATTGTCGCGCTGAAGACGTTCGATAACTCAAGGCCGGGAGTGGCGTCGCAGGCGGTCGGTATAGCGCAGGGCGCGCTGGATCACGCCGTGGAATATGCCAGAACGCGGGTCCAGTTCGGCCAGCCCATCTCAAGTTTTCAGGCTATCCAGCATATGCTGGCCGACATGGGTACCCAGGTGGAAGCGGCGCGCGCGCTGGTATACGCCACGGCACGCATGGTGGACTCGGGCGCGAAATCCGTGGCGAAAGAATCCGCGATGGCAAAGCTTTTTGCGAGCGATGTGGCGATGAAAGTCACAACCGACGCCGTACAGATATTCGGCGGTTACGGCTATATGCGGGATTATCCTGTGGAAAAATATATGCGCGACGCAAAGATCACGCAGATCTACGAGGGCACAAGCCAGGTGCAGCGCAACGTAATAGCCGCGAACATGATCAAGGAAAGCCTGAAGAAATAGTAAATTCTGAGTTCTAAACTCTAACCAATGAACATCATCGTCTGCATAAAACAGGTGCCGAACACCACGGATGTAAGGATAGACCCGGTAACAAATACGCTTATCCGGGAGGGGGTGGAGAGCGTTATAAATCCGTTTGACGCATACGCGATCGAAGAAGCTGTGCGCCTGAAAGAGCGTTTCGGCGGAAAAGTCACGGTTCTCACCATGGGCCCTCCGCAGGCCGAGAACGCGCTGAAAGAAGCGCTATCATTAGGCTGCGACGAAGCCGTCCTTGTAAGCGACCGGAAGTTCGCGGGTTCCGACACCTGGGCTACAAGCTACACGCTCGCGGCCGCTATACGGAAGGTCGGCGCTTTTGACGTTATAATATGCGGGAAGCAGGCCTCCGACGGAGATACCGCGCAGGTCGGTCCCGGTATATCCACCCACCTGGACATTCCCCAGGTCACCTATGTCAAAAAAATAGAAAACATCTCCGCAACCCCCGCACTTTTTCCGAACGGGCCAAAGTGCGGGGCAGGCACGGCGAAAGTGGAGCGCATGACGGAAGAGGGCTATGATATAGTTGAAACCCCGCTCCCCTGCCTGTTCACCGTGGTAAAAGAAATAAATACTCCGCGCCTGCCGTCGTTAAAGGGAATGATGCGGGCCAAGTCAGCGAAGATATCAAAATGGACCGCGCATGACCTTGGAGCGGATCCAAAATCATTGGGGCTCGACGGTTCGCCTACGCGCGTGATAAAAATATTTACGCCCGCACCCAGAAAAGGCGGCGAAATATTAAAAGGCGAAACGGCGGATATTTCAAAAGAGCTGATTGAATTGCTGAAAGACATCGTAACGTAATCCGCCGGAGGGCCGGGAGCGGGTTGCACCCTTTCCCAACAGCTGAGGGGACACCGCACCGCGGTTTCCCCTGGAGCCGTATAGCGGACCGATTATTTTTTTACCAGAGAGCTGTGAAATAAAATGCCAAGCCACATAACAATATTGCTGGATAAATGCACCGGCTGCACGCTCTGCGTAAAGGCCTGCCCTTTTGGCGCCATACATATGGCCAATAAGAAAGCCGTTATTGACATGGCCAAATGCACCCTCTGCGGCGCATGCGTGGAGATATGTAAATTCAACGCCATAGAACTGCATAAGGAAGCGGAGCAGAAGAAGGATCTTTCCGGATATAAGGACGTCTGGGTTTTCTGCGAACAGAAAAAAGGCGTCATACAATCGATATCATTCGAGCTTTTAGGTGAGGGGAGTAAACTCGCAAAAAAGCTGGGAGTGAAACTCTGCGCTGTCATTCTGGGAAGCGGCATAGAATCCGCGATAGAGAAGCTTTCAGAGCGGGGCGCTGATAAGATCTATATAATCGACCATCCCGCGTTAAAATCCTATCAGGACGACCCCTATACGGAAATCCTTGTAAAGCTCGCGCAGGAATATAAGCCTGAAGTCATACTTTGCGGCGCCACCACCATCGGCAGAAG
Source organism: Elusimicrobiota bacterium (assembly GCA_026388155.1). Lineage (NCBI taxonomy): Bacteria > Pseudomonadati > Elusimicrobiota > Elusimicrobiota bacterium. Next base: position 122,071 of record JAPLKI010000016.1, on the reverse strand, counting down.
CCTGGTATCGCGCGTAGCGGTAAAGATCGGAGCGGGACTTACCGCCGACTGCACAGGCCTGGACATTGATGAGGGGGAGAGGCTTCTTTTACAGACCCGGCCGGCGTTCGGCGGCAATATCATGGCCACCATCATAACTCCGAACCACAGGCCACAGATGGCGACGGTCCGGCACAAAGTAATGAAAGAGGCCGAGATAGACAAGTCGCACAAGGCCGAAGTTATAAGAAAGAGTTATCCGGAAGAAGTGATGAAATCGCGCACCAGACTGCTTGGGGTCATCGAAGAGCTGGAAGACACCATGAACCTGGCGGAAGCGGACATCGTTGTCTCCGGCGGGCGGGGCCTGGGCGGGCCTGAAAATTTCGCAATGATACGTGAGCTCGCCAAGGTACTCAGCGCCGCCGTGGGAGCGTCCAGAGCCGCCGTAGACTCCGACTGGATCCCATACTCGCATCAGGTGGGGCAGACCGGCAAAACGGTGTGTCCGAAGCTCTACATAGCCTGCGGGATATCGGGGCAGATACAGCATCTGATAGGCATGCAGTCCTCAAAAGTCATCGTAGCCATAAACAAGGACCCCGACGCCCCCATCTTCAAAGTAGCCACCTACGGGATAGTCGGAGATATCTTTGACATCGTCCCGGCTCTCACCAAAGAATTCAAGCGAATCCTGAAAAAGTAAGCTGAAAATAAAAAATAGCGGATTTATACGCTTTTAAGACCCTGTCCGATAGAAGTGAGAATGCGTATTTCGTTGAAGGCAGGCAGCTTTCAAAGAGCGCAATATCCTTTTCCCAGCAGCCCTTTGTTATAATGGTCGGCTATCTCGCTCCGGTTCAGCGCCCTGTTATAGACCGCAACCTCGTCTATTACCCCGTTTAAGGGGGCATGGTATCCCGCCGCAGCCTCCGGATCCCACCCTATAAACGCATTGTTGGTCCCACGCTCCAGCAAACCGGCGGCTCCGAACGAGCTGTCTATCTCCCCGTTAATGTAAGAAGTTATCCTGGAACCGTCATACGTGACCGCGACATGGTACCATGTATTAGGAAGCAGACGGGTATTTCCCCTATACCAGCCCGGGTTTGACAAACCCCACATATAAATGGCCAGATTGCTATCGTGATTTTCCGGCCCTCCGATAATGAAACAGTAAGAACCCGATCTGCAGAATATTCTAGCTCCGGAATCGAAAAAATTTATGGTCTTATAGTTTACCCAGGCTTCTATCGTGACCTCTTTAGATATCTTAATACCCGGCCAGTCACTTACTTTCAAGTAGTTATTGCCTTCGAACGTCAGCGCGGAATTTACTTTTCCCGACATCGTAGGTACTGGGCCATTGAGCCAGGCGCTATTGCCCCCGAATACATCATTTGCCACAGTACCTGAAACATCGTCAAAATTCCAGTAATACACCATCCCGCCAGGGCAGTTCGTCCGTTTAACCGGAGTAGGGGAAACCTTTCTGGTTATTGAAGTCACGGAAGAAACAGGCCCTGCCGCGGGCGTAACTGCTGGGACGACGGCCGTCTCCCAATCCGGCATAACGGTTTCTGCCGCCGCCGAAAGCACCGCCGCGCTTTCCGTCTTTATCAGGCGCGCGTTTATCTCTATCAGCCCATTCCTGTATTTGGTAAGAGTGCCGGTCACCACCGCTTCCACGCCAAGTATCTTGCCTAGGCCTTTTATGGAATTTTCATCTATGGCGCCGGAATGCTGAAGTTTCAGTTCGGAGAGCACTTTTTCAAGCAGGCCGCGTTCTATTACTTCTAATTCTCTTCTATTAAGGATGCGGGTTAACAGTCTTTCCGATATGACCACCCCGTCGGTAGAAACACGCTTGTCGGTATAGGAGAACGGCAAAACGGCCACCTTTTTATTTGAAAGGTATTTATGCCCGTCGGAGATCTTTTCCGCCAGCCGCTCATAAGGATCGGGAGCGAAAATATTTGTTATTTTCCCGTCTTTAATGTTTTTACCACAGCCAGCCAGAAAAACAAAACAAGCAAGAAAAGCGAGACAGTTGTTAATCTTCACGGCAGCTCCCTGAGCCATCTTAATATACCGGGAACATGATAGCACTTTTCCGTGTAGTAACGGCCTACGGGCCTATGGGACGTTGCTCATAGAATGATAGATCAGTGCCTTCCGGCACTCAATTCTTTCCCTTTGTAAAAAAAGATAAAATACGCTTATGCCCGCATTGCCTCCGGTTTTGGAATTTTTACTTGCGTTTTGTCTGATAGGAGCCCTTATATGGCTTCCAAAACTGATACGACATAAGCCGCAGTCGATCCCTTTGGTTATCGATGGGCTTGTCTTAACAGGACTGGCAGTGTTCTCCGTGTTTAAGTTAAGCTCGGAGAGTTCCCGGCAGGCGGTCTTCATGCTTTTATTTTTTGCCGGGCCTATCCTTCTGCTTATAGGCCTGCTTATCATAGCCGCGGCCCATTGCCTGACTGCACTTCTGCTTTACGCTTATTTAGTATGTAAAAATCCCGGGGCGGCGGCAAACCTGCGCAGAGACCAGATGGGGGCTGGCTTTCTGGCCGCATCTTACTTTGTTCTGTCGGGTTCAGGTTTCCTGGCGCTGTGGTTCCATAAATGGCTTTTAGCCGGCGTTATGGGGGCGGCCACAGGAGTTTTACTATTCAAGGCCGGGGTCCGACGGCCGCCGCGATCACGGCTTAAGGCGTCGCTTTCCCCGGACAAGGACGATAATCCATCAGATGATAAATCTAAACCCCAAACCTTGGACTCTCTCTTCCATAAACCCCGATAAAGCCAAAAACAGCCGTGCGTCTCGTAGCCTTACCTGATCAGGACCTTTCCCGGCGTATAAATAAAAAGACCCTTATCCGAAGGGTCTTTTTTATTTAGCTTCAGCTGTGTAGGAATACCGCGTATGGAGTGTTTATCGCACGTTAAAGTTCCCAAAAAAATTGCGGACACCTTCGCTGAGTGCAGTTTCGCAAGGCGCGGAGCACGCCTGCACCAGATAAAAATCGTATTTTTCGCCGGTATCTTTTTTTGCCATTACCCTGAATTTCGTTCCGTGCTTTAAAATGACTTCGTCTTCCTGCGCGTCTATAAGTATTCCTTTTTCTCCAGGGCGGTTATTATAGATAGCCAGGATAGCTTTCCGGGAATTACCGTCACCGTCATCCTTTTCGACCGCGAAGTAGTGCGCCACTTTAAATGAAGTCGAGGTGGAAGCATAGCCTTTTTCAATAAATTCCTCGCCTATCTCATAGCTTTTGTTAGCCCGGAATCCAAGACCGATGCCGCGGAACAGAATTATATCTCCGGGAAGAGGCGGCACTCTTGTGAAAACATGGTCTATATTATTCACCATGGCTTTAGCCGCTTCAGGACTGGTACCGTACCAAGTGTAAGGCTCTGGATAATAGCGCAGATAATCGTTGACCTCTTTATAAAAAGTGTCTTCCTTGCTGGTATAAGTTTCCAGATCCTGGACCTCCTCCGGACTCGCGCCGAAATAGGCGGGGTCCGGATAGCCCAAATCTTTATAAAGCGTCCTAAAGTCGTAAGTCCTGGCGCCGGAAATGAGCGCAGTGGAAGGTGTGGTTCCGGCGTAAACAGTGGCGACGGAAGGCTGGAGTTTATACCCATTCAGGCTTTTCGTCTGTTCTTTGATGTTCAGAACGGCTTCGGAAAAAGAAAGCCCGCTGGACGAGCCGTCAAAATAAATATCAGCGGCCTTTACTCCGGTATTGGAGAGAAGTGAAGCCAAAACCGCCATTAACCCGGCTTTGCGTATATGTTTAAAGATTCGCATACAAGAAAGCATACAAGAAAGAACCGGAATCCATAAGATACAAAAGACCCATTCCGCCCTGGTCTTTTGGTCTACACTGCATCCATGGGACTTTGGACCCATCCCGCCATGGGCCAAAAGCAGGTTGATTTTCATCAACCCCGGTGATATAACATACCATGCAGCACGGAGGCAATATGCAAACTCTGATTAAAGCGATTTTCACCGCCATGATATCAGCCGGCGCCGCCCACGCGCAAACCGCTTTGCCACAACTTCAGTTTTTTACTCAGGGCCTGAGCGTCCAGGAATTTTCCCGGAGCCAGGATTATATTCCGATCTCTATACCCTCTCCTGCCGGCTTCAATGCAAGCGTAGGCGCGGCGGTTAAAGCTGCGGCTGACGGAGAAATAGACACCGACAAGGCCGCCCTGTTGGCGGAGCTCGCGCTCAAACATCCGTTAAATGATTTCCACGGCCGTTGCTATCAGGCTGTCTGGTACGACGTCCTGGTGAAGGCCGGTTTTCCGGACGACCCGGACGTACCAGGCACCAGCGCATTCCAGTTCGCAAAATACGCGAAAGACAACCCGGAATGGCTCAAGGGCTTCAAACTTAAAATCATCCCTACCCCGGACAGTTTCGAGGCGATGTCGGCGGGCAGTATAGTCGTGTATGACCCGCGCCAGCAGGACGCCTATGGCCATGCCAACGCCGATCACGGCCATATAGAGGTGATAGCGGACAGGGACGGGGTGCGCTACGGCTGCAGCGACGCCTGCGCGGATATAGGCGGTTCGGGTGATTTCCTGGCCCAGCCTGAAGCCAAGGAACATGTGACCGTTTTTGTTCCTGTAAAATAAAAAAAGCCCGCAAGTCGGCAGATGCGGGCGGGTAATTAAACAAGTTACCAAAAACTGAAGTGTTACCCTTAGTTGACTCCGGGAAAAGAATATCCGGCCGGAGCGAGCAGTTTTTTGATCTTTTGGTCAAATTGCACTTGGTCAGCCGGTTTGATCATATAATCCACCGCGCCGAATTTGAAAGCGGTTTCAAGGTCGTCAACCCTCTGTTCGCCTGTTATCATCATCACCGGAATCTCCCTTGTGGACGGTTCTATCTTCAGGCTTTGAAGGATCTGCAGGCCGGTGATCCCCGGCATCATGATGTCCAGCAGAATAAGCTGCGGCTTATATTTTTTTGCCGATGACAGCGCCTCTCTGCTGTCAAATACTTTAAGCGCCTTGCAGTTCAAAGCTTCCAAAAACGCTTCATACATTTCCATCAGCATTAAATCATCATCCACCATCATAACCAGCGGTTCTTTAGATTTGAAAATATTAAGCAATGACATAATAACCCCCAGCGCAAAGCGTTAATGTCATATTATATTAAAATTCACAGTAAATCCGCATTTTAAATTCAGCCGGGCAACGCGCTTAATATGCAAGCGTAAGGGGCTGTTTGTTTGTGTCCCTTTCGGTTGACGGCGCCCCGGTCAAAGCAAAAGCCCGGAAAAGTTTCCCCGGGCTTTCGCTCTTCGCTATCCCCTATCCGCTATTCGCTGCTGTTATGGCATTTTCACTATGCCTTCTTTCTGCCTTAGCTCAGTGTCCTTTATGGCGCGCCTTATGGCGAATTCGGCGGTTTTGCGCAACTCAGCCTCGGAGAGGATTTTTTGGGCCACACCCTGCTTGATGGCCATCAGCCCCACGGCAACAGCTTCCTCAACAAAAACCTCAGGCTCATCCATGCGCGGCATAATATAATCCGCCCTAAGGCCCTTCCTGGCGGCGTAACCGGCCAGCGCCTCAGCCGCGGCTATGCACATTTCATTGGTAATGGTTTTTGCGCGCACATCCAGCACTCCCCGGAAAATGCCGGGGAAACCCAGCGAGTTGTTAACCTGGTTCTCGAAGTCCGAGCGGCCGGTGGCAACCACGCGCGCACCCGCCTCTTTCGCATCCCACGGCCAGATTTCCGGAATCGGGTTCGCCGTCGCGAAAACGATGGAATCCTTACTCATTCCGGCGACCCATTCTTTCTTGATAGTATCCGGCCCCGGGGTGGAAGCCGCGCTCAGCACATCCGCGCCCGCCAAAGCGTCCTGCGCGCCGCCTTTTATCTGCCTGCCGTTGGTAATTTCACACATGTGCCACTTTTCTTTCTGGTCTTTAAGATCGGCGCGGCCCTTGTGGAGAGTGCCTTTGGAGTCAACATAGATCAGGTTTTCCGGCTTAGCGCCATAAGCCATATAAAGGGTGCCTATGCGTATATTGGCCGCGCCCGCGCCTACCAGCACTATCTTTACATCCTCTATTTTTTTGCCCACTATTTTAAGGGCGTTTATTAGCCCCGCCAGGCACACGGTGGCCGTGCCCTGCTGGTCATCATGCCATACCGGGATCTTCATGGTCTTGCGGAGCTCGTCCAGAATGTAGAAGCACTTAGGCTGGGAGAGGTCCTCAAGGTTGATACCGCCAAAGCTGGGCGCCAGGTACTGGACGGTCTTTATGATCTCGTCGGGGTCTTTTGTAGCAAGGCAGATGGGAAACGAGTCCACTCCGCCCAGATATTTGAAAAGAAGGCTCTTGCCTTCCATAACCGGCAGGCCGGCCTCGGGGCCTATGTCGCCAAGACCCAGCACGCGGGTACCGTCGGAAACCACGGCTACCATGTTTCCCTTATTGGTATGTTCATAAACTGTTTCGGGGTTTTTCTCTATGTCCTTGCAGACGGCCGCGACTCCCGGCGTATACCATATAGCGAAGTCGTCCATATTCCTGACGCAGCATTTGGGGGAAATTTCTATCTTACCCTTATAAAAAGGATGAAGTTTCATGGCGTCCAGCGCCGGCTTGTTGGCTTTTTTAAGAAGTTCTTCTTTTGACAGCTTTTGGGTTGTGTCGGACATTGTATCTTCCTTTTTTTGTTAAGATTTTACGCCAAATCCATGTCTGAATTCTAATAAATAAAGTTTGTTATTACAATTCTTTTTTTGATATACTTTTTTTTCACCCGAAAGCCGGCGGACTGCCGGCTCCCGGTGAAGAAACCTGCCCGCAAAAAAGCAGCGACCCGTAAAGTTGCCGGTTACCGATAAGCGGCCGCTGTTTGCCAGATTTAGGTGGCACCGTAGCTCAGTGGTCAGAGCGGGCGTTTCATAAGCGCTAGGTCAGTGGTTCAATTCCACTCGGTGCCACGCTATTTTCAGCCGCGAACAGGGGTACGGCACAGGGAAGAAGCCAGAGGTCAGAAGGCAGATGTCAGATTCCTTTCCGACCTCTGATTTCTGCCGCCTGATTTACTCAAGGGCACGCAGTGCGGCGCGGGATGCGACAGGTGGGGGGGAGAACAATGATGTCTGAAACATATATTACCAGGGACGGTTTTGTAAAACTTAAAGAGGAACTGGCAAATTTCCACCGCCAGAAGATGGAGCTTGCAAAAGAGATAGGCGAGGCCCGCGAACAGGGCGATCTGCGCGAGAACGCGGGTTACGCCGCCGCCAAGGAACGCCAGGGGATGGTTCTTAAAAGAATAGGCGAAATCGAGGTAAAGCTGAATTCCGCTAAAATAGTTGAAGATTTGACAGTGAACCGCGAATATATACGCATCGGAGCCAGGGTTACGGTACTTGACGCGGCCTCAGGCAGAAAAATCAACTATACGCTTGCCGGAACCGATGAGGCGGACCCCGCGGAAGGAAAAATTTCAGTAAGCTCGCCCTTGGCGCAGGGGCTGCTGGGCTCCAAAGCCGGCGATAAGGTTAAAATCACACTGCCGGGCGGGGAAAAGGATTTTGAAATTCTTTTGGTTGAATACTGATAAATTATTTCACTCTACATCGGCGCAGGAGGCTTTATGGCATTTTGGGGAAACGACAAACAGGAAGGCGGGAACGCTCAGGGACAACAAACGCAGCACTCGCAGCATCCGGCGCTGGGCAGCACCCTCGAGGACGCTTATAACGAGCTTGTAAAGGTCAAAGGACGCACACCCGGCATAGATCTGGCCATCCGTTTGAGCGACCTTATACTTGACTACGCCGTTAAGGAGCGCTCAAGCGATGTGCACATAGAATCCCAGGGCGCGAATCTGCGCGTGCGCTTCCGCGTTGACGGAATTTTGCAGGATATGCTTAATTCTCCGAAGAATTCCGACATCCCTCTTACCCAGCGAATAAGGGTGCTGGCCGGGTTTGACCCCGAACCGCCCACCTCTTTCCGCAACGAGGAAGGCCGTTTTCAGAAGATGATAGGCGGCCGCGCCATACAAGTGCGCGTTTCCTCTTTCCCCACGGTCAACGGCGAAAAACTGGTGCTAAGGGTGCTGGACCGCCAGCAGTTGGGCCTTGACATTGAACAACTGGGGCTTGACCAGGAATCCCTGACTATAATCAAGAAAGTTATCCGCAACCCATACGGAATTTTCTTCATTACCGGTTCCACCGGCTCAGGCAAAACCACTTCGCTCTACGCCATTTTAAAGAACATCAACACCCCGATGATAAATGTGATCACGCTTGAGGACCCCGTGGAATACCGCCTTGAGGGCCTTAACCAGGCGCAAATAAGCGCAAAAACCGGTTTTACCTGGGCTGAGGGGCTGCGCACCATATTGCGGCAGGACCCGGATGTGATAATGGTCGGGGAAATACGGGATTATGAATCCGCTGAAATCAGCCTCCGTTCGGCCCTTACGGGACACCTCCTGTTTACCACCATACACACCATAAACGCGCCCAGCATCATAGAGCGGCTTTTTGAGATGGGCATACCGCCGTTCTTAATCGCTTCGTCAATGCTTGGCGCCATGAGCCAGCGCCTGGTACGCAAGGTCTGCCCGCATTGTTCGCAGCAAGCCGCCCCGCCCTCCGAAGCGGTGGTAAACGAATTCATAAAAAACATGGATCCGGCCGAGGGGAAAATAGTTAAAGAGCTTATACTCAAGCCCGGCGCCACCTACAAGGTGGAAAAGGGCTGCCCCGAATGCCGCAATACAGGCTATCTGGGCCGCACCGGCATTTTTGAACTGATGATAATGAACGAGGAGATCCGCAAGCAGGTTTTAGACCACGCCCCCACCGACCTGATAAAACGCACCGGCGTGCAAACCGGCAAAATGAGAACTCTTTTAATGGATGGCATAATCAAGGCCCGCACCGGGGTTACCACGCTGTCTGAGGTTATCAGGGTTACAGCGACGATGGTGTGATAACGGCAGCGAATAGATAATAGCGAATAGGGATAAGAACGGAATACTTTTCCAGCACCTGAGTTTCAATCCCTCGCCCCAGCCTGATGAAAATCAAAATAATGAAATTCGGGGGAACCTCCCTTTCCGACCCCGAAAAGATACGGCTGGCGGCGGGCCGCGCCGCGGCGGAGAAGAAAAGAGGCTTTTCCGTGGTGCTGGTCCTCTCCGCCCCCGGCCAGGTGACCGACGAACTTCTTGAACTCGCGCGAAGATTAAATCCCGATCCACATGCCAGAGAGCTGGACGCACTGCTTTCCACCGGCGAGAGCTTAAGCGTAACCCTGGCGGCCATGGCGCTTGAAGCGGCGGGGCACCGGGCCGTTTCGCTTTCCGGCGCGCAGGCCGGCATTTTAACCAACTCCGCATTTTCAAACGCAAGCGTGCTGGCGTTGAACCCGAAAAGGATCATTGCCGAATTAAAAAAAGGAAAAATAGCGGTTGTGGCCGGTTTCCAGGGCGTTAACCGTTCCGGCGACATTACCACCCTCGGCCGCGGCGGCTCCGACCTGACCGCCGTGGCGCTGGCTGCCGCCCTCAAAGCGGAAATTTGCGAGCTTTACAGCGACGTAAAGGGGATTTACACGGCAAATCCGGCCATTGTTTCCTCCGCCCGCAAGCTTCCCCGCGTTTCTTACGAGGAAGTAATGGCTTTGGCCGAAGCGGGAACTGAAGTGCGCCAGCTGCGCGCCGTGGCCTGTGCAAAAAAACATAAAATAACCCTCGTGCTTCGTTCCTCCTTTGACAGCGAACCCGGAACTTTGGTGGGGGATTTTAAGCACGCCGGCAAAAAGCCGGAAGTACGATGTTTCTGCATGCGCAAAACCGGAAAACACTCCGAAATAACCCTTATCGGCTCAATGCTTAACAGCGCCGAAATAAAGAGCGCCGTGCGGCGCTCCGCTCTCGCGAACGGCTGCCAGTTGGAGAAAGATGCCTATTTCCCCGCTAAAGCGACACTACTTACGGACCAGCACAGCGGGGAAAATATGTTGAAAGTCCTGCATAAGGTCTTTATAGGGCGCCGGGCCAAATGACCCTTGACAAAAACAGGCGCCGGCATTACACTATAAATACCATGAAAATAAGATTTAACGCTGTATTTGTCGTTCTTTTTGGCTTTGCCGTTACTCCCTGCCTTCTTTCTTTCGCGCAAGAATTTACCGAAGAGGAAAACGCCGCGATACAGCTTTGCGAATCGAACATCACCGATAAAATATATTCACCCAAAAACGCGGAAACCTGCGTCACGGCCCTCCATAAAGATGACGACCGGCTTCTTGAAAAACTCAAGCAAAAAGACGAGGCGGAAAACACCACTAAGCTGCCTTTCATACTGAAACACGAGGAAATGTTCAAAGAGCTGGGGCAATTTTACTCAAGCGATCTCCGCCTGGATAATGGCGGAAGATGTGTTATACGCAAAAAAATGATCAAGCTGTTTGATTTTGACAATGAGGCGAAGGCTTGTTCGCTTTGCGAGTTGGGCCTTGGCCCGCAGCCGGACAGGTTCCTGCCCTGGGTTCAGACCTACGCGAATAAACTTTACATAACAACGGAATTCAGCATGTATGAATGGGACACCTTGAACTACTTTTCGGAATGCAAAAAGAAGCTGTTCGGGGGATATGACTGTACTAAATATACGGTTTCACTTTCCAGCCAGGGCTATTCAGAAGAAACCTGGAAAATGAAAACAGTGAACCGGAGAATGGCCGCGATAATCGCGGACGATGTCCTCACAGGAAGAAACCCCGATTTCATGGACACGGAGAATGCCAGATGCAGCATGATACAGGCGCCCTTGAAAGATTTTCTCGAGCATTATCTTGACCCCGAAATGAGAACTAAGCTTTGGGCGTACCTGGATAAAATCAAAGAAGCAAAAACGGCGGACACCCTGAATACGGGCATTAAAAAAAGTTCAGACAGGATCTCCGCAACGAGCGCTAAGCTGGCAGGCATAAACTCCGATGCGAACAGTTTCTCAACCCTCGGACAGGCTTTTGACGGCTCAAACCTGAGCGGTGCCGAACCGGTGCCCCCGCCGGGTTCTCCGGCTGCAGGGCCCGTTAAACGGGACAAATACACTCTTACTGACGATGAGGCCTCTCAATTGGCCGTGCGGCTTCAGGGCCAGCTGGTGGGGAAAAAAGATGACAAAACCGGCGCCTATTCCGGCGGAGAGTTGAAGGGCACAAAAGTGGGCGATGGCCTGCTTTCAATGTATAATGCTGCGAACAAAGACGGCTCTTCGGAAACCCCGCTTAAATTAAAGGTGATAAAATACAAATCGGACTCTACCGGGGCGGCTTATTGTCCGCAAGGGCTCAAAACTTGCGGCGCTATGAATCCGGCGCCGGGGGAGATTGCGTTAAATAAGACCATGATAGAACAGTGGATGAAAGACAAAGGCGTGACCGCCAAAGAGCTGATGGACCCAAAAAATGATGAATATGTCCAACGGCTTTCCAAACATGTGGCTCCGACCTTTGTGCACGAGGCCACGCATCAGCAGGACGATAAATGGGCCAGAGACCATGGTTTGCCTTACAGATACACGCTTGACGATGAAGTGGGCACTTTCAGCAGGCAGTCGCTGTTCCTTAAAGAAAAGCTGGCCGACCCGAAGACCAACGCTCTTTACATGAGGGACCTGCGCAAATTTGACAACGAAGTGCTTCAAACAGCGGAAACGGGCGGCGCAAGGGGAATTAAACAAATGATCCGCTATTACAATCTCCACGGTATAGAAGGCGAAGCCTCAAAGAGCTTCACCCAGCTTGAAAACGCGCTAAAGGAGCAAAACCTCCGCAAGACCGCCAAAGACTATGCGTTCCCGAAGGCCGACTCCAACAACTGCTGGGCGGGACGGCCGGAGAATTGTTCAAACGCGCAGCTGGACGACATGGTAAGCAAAACCTACCCCTGGTATCAGCAGGCCATGAAAAAGCAGAGGGATAATGTGACTTTTATTGACACGGAGATGAACAGGCTTAACCAGGCCGACAAGTCCGGCAGAGCCAAAAAACTCTATCCCCGCGGCGTGCCCCCGCTTGCAGTTGAAGGAGACAGCTGATGAAAATAAAAATTTTGTTTCCGCTGGCCCTGCTTATGGCCCCGCTTATGCTCAACGCGCAGAACAAAAACAGCCGCCCTTTTGAAAAATTTATCTGTGACGGCAATTTTTTTACCGCCATGATACCCTCCGGCTGGGACAAGCAGGAGGAGATACTCTTAGGCCGTCAGGAAAAGCAGTACGGAGTGGATCTCACGGACACGGAGACCAAAAACAGCGCATTTCCAAGCATCTCACTTATATATTTCGGCCCGGACCACCTGCGCTTTAAGACGCCGGAAGAGTATATCGGCGTCAGCCTGCAAGCCAGGAAAAAGATAAAAGGGGAAACCACCACAACCCCCAAAGACTCCAATCTGAACGACCGGAAAGTAAAGTGTTTTGAAAAGCTGCGTTACATCTCGGTACCCCCCGGAGCCGCTGTTCCCACAATGGTCCTGATGTACGAAAAGTACATTATAATGCCGGCAAAAAAAGGTTTTTTTGTCCTGAGCCTCCAGGCCCCAAAGGACGCGGCGAATACTTATCTAAAGATCTTTTCCAAAGTAGTCGCCTCCTTTAAGCCGAACATATAGCATTGACACTATCAGGGTAAATCTATAGAATTGGTGTATGGCGCTTATCATCCGTTCAATTTTTGCCGTTTTCTGGCTGATCGCCACCTGGTTCATCGGCTATCTGGCCTATATCATAACCCAGACCGAACGCAACCCGCAGGCGATATGGGGCTGGTTCGTGCTTTGCGCTTTCACTTTCATCTCCGCCACCTGGCTCACCTATAACATTATTTTCGCGCATCACCACTCCACCAAGAGCTCGTGACAGAATACTACAAACAATTTGGAGACCCGGCTTTGAGACAAATTCTAGGCGCGACGAGTGAGCATAGCGGGTCTATGTGAGTGAGGAGCAACAAAGAATTTGGCCAAAGAGGGGCCTCCCCCCTGGGGGCCAGGGCGCTATTGGGCTACGACTTCGTCACTCGTCACTTACATACTCCCGGTATGCGCGCTCCTCGTTCCTCGTCTCGCTCCAATTTCGCCATGGCAAATTATTTATATTATTCTGTCACGAGCCCTAAATGAGTTTTGACCTTATAATAAAGGGCGGCAAAGCGGTTATAAAAAACCGCGCGGAGCTTTGCGATATTTTCGTTAAAAACGGAAAAATCGCCCGGATAAAAAAACCATCAAAAAATGCCATTCCGGCTGGCCGCATCATTGACGCGCGCGGCTTGCTGGTCCTACCCGGCATTATAGACGCGCACGCCCACTTCCGCCTGCGCCTTGGTCCCGGGCGTTATACCGCGGACGATTTCATCACTGGTTCCGCCGCCGCCGCCTGCGGGGGGGTGACCACTTTTATTGATTACACCGGACAGGGGCCGGGTGAAAACCTGGTCAAAGGCCTGAACGACCGGATTAAAGGGGCAGCCGGCCGTGCTTATAGCGATTTTTCCTTCCATTGCATGCTAACCGGCTGGGATAAGCTTAAAAAACCTGCCGCGCAAATGGCAGCCGTTGTCAAAGCCGGAGTGCCCACATTTAAGATGTTCACCGCCTATGGCGCGCGCGGCCTTATGGCGGGAGATGCGGCTCTTTTTTCCGCTCTGGAAACCGCCAAAAAGCTGGGCGCGCTTATCTGCGTACACGCTGAAAACGGCCCGATCATAGACCTGCTCACCGAAAGATACGCCGGCACGAAAGGCATAAAAGCCCTGCCATTGTCGCATCCCGCTTTTACTGAAACCGAGGCTGTGGGCCGGGTTTCAGTGCTGGCCGCCGCCGCGAGCGCGCCTGTATATTTTGTGCATCTTTCCGCCGGCGGCTCGGCCAACATAGTCAAGGCGGCCCGTGCGGCGGGCCTCAGTGTGATGGGGGAAACCTGCCCGCAATATCTGGTCTTGAACGACCTCCTCTTTAAGGGCAAAAACGGCCATCTTTATTCCTGCTGTCCGCCGCTGAGGACCAAAGCGGACAACGCGGCGCTCTGGCGCGCCGCTGCGGCGGGGGAACTTCAGGTAATAGCCACCGACAACTGTACCTTCACCCGCGCCCAGAAGAACGCCTGGGGGGGAGACATAAGAAAGCTCCCTATGGGGCTGCCGGGGTCGCAGACGCTCTTGGCGGCGGTTTATACATTTGGGGTGAAGGCAGGCAAAATCAAGATTGAAAGGTTGGTTGAAATGCTTTGCGAGAACCCGGCAAGGATTACGGGGCTTTACCCGCGCAAGGGAGTTATAAGCCCGGGCTCGGACGCTGATTTCGCGATAATAGATCCGAAAGCCGGCCGCAAGGCGGACTGGCGGACCATGAGCCACAACACGGATTATTCTCCCTGGCAGGGCATGAAGCTCTACGGTTTCCCGAAATACACGATTTTAAGGGGCAAAGTAATAGCCCAGGACGGCAAGCTCACCACCCCCAAAACCCCCACCGGTAAATTCCAGCGCCGAATGAAACCCGAAATAGTATAGCCGGGGCTTGCCCCGCACTTTGGCCTCTGGAAAAAGTGCGGGGTCCTGTCACCGGGGTATATTTGCGGGGGTCGGGTAGGGGAGCGGGCCAGGTATGGGGTTGCCCATTCCGCCACGTAGGAAACCCTCCCGTGGTTTCCCTCCAATCAGAATTGGAGCCTCCCATCCGCTATGTGGCTACAGAGCAACCCCACACCCGGCCCTTACAAGGAAATTATTTTAGTTTAAGGTAAATATCTTATCCGGAAAACCCCCGCAAATATACCCCGGTGCCACCCCTCCAGTTTTTATCCATCTTCGCGTTTTTTTAATTAATAGGTTATTTGCCCCACCCTTTTTACGATACATCCGAATTACCCACCCGGTTATATTCCCCAATGAAAATTTGCCACCCGCCCCCAATTACGGTAGGATTATAATCAGAAAAGTGCAGTTATATGGGAGAAAACATGAAATTCATGCTTGGCAATATAACATGGAATAGCAGGCAATGGTCTGGGATCAGCCATGATAAATCTAATTTTAAATGGGTGGGAGCTAATCCTAAGCATATAGCGTCGGAATCTTGGAATTTTAAAACTCAAAAAGGGAAATATCAATATGGTTTTATTGAAAATAACGGAAAATCTTTCCCTTCATTTGAGAAAGGCGGGGTAATATTTTTTATTTCCACAAATATTCCGGAAAGGAAAAGATTTATAGTCGGCCTTTATGGAAAAGCTGAAGAATGCTATAAAGAACGTGCGCAATCAGTAGCAAACTTTAGAGCACCACAACAATTTGCGATACTGCTCCCGCAGTATCTTGAGTTGGACCTTAAATCCCATTTACCAAAGAACAAAGAACCCGGCCGGTATATTACATATATTTCGCCAAAAGAAGCCAAGACTATCTTTGGAAATATCCTGTGGATGCTGAGAAATAACAACTTGGACAAAACCATAGAGTATAAAAAAGTTTTAAAATTAGGCCGCGAATATTTTCCCGGCCTTAAGACAACACCTGCAAAACACTGGCAACATAGCTGTTTCCGAAATATCCCCAAGTCTGAATTGAAAGCGTTTTCCCGCAAAGAGTTTAGTGCCTTCTCTTTTGGTGAAATCTTGCGTATCCTAAAAAACAATAAAAGATTAAAAGAATCTTGCCAGGAACATGAACATTTGAGGGAAAAGATGGCTGGATATCTAACCTGCAATGGTTTTAGAATTTACCAAGATAAGCGTGTTGACCTTCTTGCAAAAAAACACGGAACCAAACTGATTGTAGAGGTAAAGTCCTGTCGTCCTTCCACTCTTGAAAGCCAGTTGCGTTTAGGAGTTGCGCAGCTTATGTACTATGGTTACCTGTATGAGGGGGGGAGCAAAGTCCTAAAATTGTGTTTAGCGATTCAACAGCCGCCAAATCCGGATCTCACTAAATTTGTAAAAGAATATTGTGGATTCGACCTGGCGTTTCTTTCCGGCGGAACCTTAGTATACGAGGAAGCCGTCTAAAAAGTCTCGGTTCTGGACGGGTATACGGGACGTTGTTGAAAGACTGAATATTAGTCTGGCTGCGACCACTAGGCGGGGTATTGGGATGTGAGTAAGGGAGACGCTACACGATATCTCAATAACTTAATTTTTGGGGTGGGTAATTAGGGTGTATCGTAATTTGGGAGGGGGAAACAACCTAAATTTTAAAATTGGTACGACGAAGGGTCGCCGGCGGATTTCCTGCGCGCTCCTTTTAGGGTTTTAAGCACGGGGGCTGGAGCGAATCCCAATGCTTGCGCAGGAGGGGAAACCGCCATGCGGTGTCCCTTAAGCAGTTGGGAAGGGGTCGTCTACCAAGGGCCTATGTCCATCAGACGGCCTGTTATTAGGAACGGCGAGGACCGTTCAAGCCGGACCGCTATGTCGGGCCGGCGCGTTCCGGAGCCGGCGGAAGACCCCGTGCTTATCCGCCAAAACCCGGTCTTGGAGCGCGCGGGAAACTTGCCAGCATGGCGACACCATGTTCCGTAAAAGCCCTTGGCATAACGGAAGAGTGTTTCAAATTTTCAAACCGGTTGCAATTTGCAACCAGTTCATTCTTGTCAGCCGGGGTAAGCCGGAACATAAAGGTTTCAGGAAAGCGTTCTATGTTGCGATTTACCTGCTGATTAATATATTTTGTTTTGACGCCATAAAGGGCCGCAAGGTCGTTATCTATCATCACTCTTCGCCCGCGAACTGGGCGGGGTATTGGGATTTATCGTAAAAAGGGCGGGCCCCGCACTTTTTCCGAAGTGGGCCAAAGTGCGGGACGGGGGAAATAACCTATTAATTTTAAGAAGTGCCGGGGGATATCGCCTGAGAAACGTAATGTGTGACGGTTTTTTGGAGGGGTGACGAGGGGTTTGCCGCGCGGGGGTTTTCCGGAGCCCGACTTGGGCTTGCAGTCAGAGGAGGGCGAGGATAAGGGCCGACGCGCTGGAGGACCCGACCCCCGCGCGGCAAATCCCTCGGCAGGACCCCGCACTTTTTCCAGAAGCCAAAGTACGGGACAAGCCCCGACTGGGCATCTCGCGGAGCCATTACCCAAAGCTATAAACCCGGCGTTACCTTATAGCGCAATTTTTTCTTTTGTGAGTTTTGCGAAGAACCGGCGGGCGTTTACGATATCCTCTTGGATGTGATGAATGAGGGACTCTTTGGAATGGAACTTCCGCTCCGGGCGGATGTGCTTCAAAAAAACCACTTCGAGTTTCCTGCCGTAGATCATTTTTGAAAAATCGAGAATGTGCGCTTCAAGCACCATGCGAGCGCCCAGCGTATCCACCGTCGGCCGCCTGCCCACATTCAGCACAGCCTCAAAAGTCTCCGCGCCCAGCTTCACATGCGCCGCAAATATCCCCGGCGGCAGAATCTTAGCCGGATGCGCCGCGATATTCGCCGTCGGGAACCCCAGCTTCCGCCCCAGCCCAGCGCCCCTCACCACAACACCCGAAACACTGTAATTCCACCCCAGGCAGACATTGGCCTCCTCCACATTGCCGCAGTGCAGAAAAGCCCGGATGAGACTGGAGGAAATCTTATGCCTTCCATGCCGCACGAACGTCATAGCCCTGAAAAAAAGCCCCGCGTCCACGCACGCCTTCCTTAAAAAATCCACATTGCCCCTGCGCTCCCGCCCAAGGGCGAAATCTCGCCCCACTATCAGCCCGCCAGCGCCCAGTAAACCCGACAGAATATCCGAGAAAAACCGCTCAGCCGGCATGGCGGACAGCTTTGCGGTAAAGGACAGCGGCTGCACACAAATGGCGCCCGCCTGCTTCATTAGGCGTTCACGTTCCTCCGGCAGAGTTATAAGGCAGTTCTCGGTCTGTTTTGAAAAAAAGAATTTCGGGGGGTAGGGAAAATAAACCACGGCCGGCTTTAAAGCCAGCTTCCCGCTGTCGCGGAGCGCGGCTAAAATTATTTTGCGGTGCCCCCTGTGCACACCGTCATAAGTGCCGATGGTAAGTAATTTCAACATGGTTTTTCACACCGAAAAATGGATAGTAGATAGTGGAGAGTGTAGTGTGTAGAGTATCTTATGAATTTCTCTATAATCTCTACACTATCCACTATTCACTTCTGTTATTCCCGCTCTACACTATCTACTATCCACTCTACACTCTTTATCAGCCTCGCCCGGATTTCCGGCACGCTTAAGGCGAGCATCGCCTCACGGGTAAGGGAATCAGAGACCTTAAACTGTCCTATAGACTCGCGCCTTAAAGCGGCCAGATGCCCGAAGACTCCGAGCGCGTTGCCAAGCTCGTGCGCTATGGAGCGTATATATGTGCCGCTGGAGCACTCTATCTCGAATTCAAGCTCCGCGCCTTTTAGCGCCCAGGAAAGCCACTTAATTTCCGCGGAACGCTTTATTTCCGGCATAACCGCTTTGTCGCGGGCCATGGCGTAAAGGCGCCGGCCCTGAAAGCGCACGGCCGAAAAAGGCGGGACCTGCTGAGTTATTTTCCCGCTGAGAACGGCCACGGCGGTCCTGACGGCCTCTTCGTTTAAAGCGGGGAACGGCGCTTCAGCCGTAACCTTGCCCTCGGCGTCCCAGGTGTCGGTCTGCGAACCGAATTTTATAACGCCGCTGTAAATTTTTGAATAACCCTGCAGGGCCGCCTGATTTTTGGTGGCAGGTCCCACGAGCAGCAGCAAAAGCCCCGTGGCCATGGGGTCCAGCGTACCGCCGTGCCCTATTTGTTTAAAATGCAGCTTGCACCGCAGCAGGTCCACGGCGTCATGGGAAGTAATGCCTTTAGGCTTGTCAAAAAGGAGCAGACCTGAAAATTCCGGAGGGGGGGTGGCTGGCATTTTGCACTTTTTTTCACTTCTTAAACATTTTCAGGAAGACAGTAGCCAGAATTCAGTAGTCAGTATTCTGAATTCTGGCTACTGAATTCTATCTTCTTGAGCACTTATAGCATCTTAAGCAGCAGCCGCAGCACTTTTGCGCGCACAACGTTCAGGGGCGCTTTAAACCGGCAGCCGGCGGCATGCATGTGGCCGCCGCCGCCGAAAACCTTAGCCGCCGCGCTCACATCGACATTTCCGCGCGAACGGAAAGTCACGTTTATTTTATCAGGGTCCTCGCGCAACAGCACGGCAGCCTTAACGCCGGGCACCATCATACCATGGTTAATGACGCTTTCGGCGTGCTGGGGGGAAGCTCCAAAAGACTTAAAATCGCTATTCCTGAGCGTCATCACAGCCAGCTTTCCCGCGCCTGTTATTTCCAGGCTTTCAAGAGCCCGGCCGAGGATCTTAAGAGAAAGACAGCTGCGCGTGGCGTAAAGAAGATCGTTTATTTCCGAAAAATTAAAACCGGTTTCGAGGAGCCGCGAGGCGGCTTCCAAAGTGCGCGGACTGGTGGCCGGAAAATGGAACCGCCCGGTGTCGGTGACAATGCCTGTATATAAGCAGACGGCTTCGCGTTTGGTTATATTAACGCCCATATTGTAGAAAAGCCGGTAAACTATCTCGGCCGTTGAGGAAGCGCTGGGTTCCACAATATTCACATCCCCGTACAACTCCGCTGTGCGGTGATGATCGATGTTTACCACGGCGCCGCACCGCTTAAGAACGGCCGCGATATCGCCTCCCCGCTCCGGGCTTGAACATTCAAGCAGAATAGCCGCGTCAAACTTTTTATCGGGGACACGAGCTATTTTCACGCTTTTAAGCTGCGGAAGGAAAGCCAGATTCTCGGGCGCCGGATCCTGGGAGAACAGATAAACCTTCTTGCCCAGGCGCTTTAAGACCGAGGCCATAGCGAGCATGCTGCCTATGGTGTCGCCGTCGGGATTCAGGTGACCGGCCATAAAAAAACTTTCCGAGCGCTCTATTACCGCCTCAAGCGCCTTCAGTTGTTTTTCCAGGTCGGGGGTTTTCATCAGAGGGGGGTTCATCGGATTTTTTTTCTTCGGACTTGATCTTACTGAACAGGTCTTCAATGTGGGCCGCGTACTCAGGCGTCCCGTCAAACTTAAAAACCAGATTTGGGATTATGCGCAGGCGCAGCCTTTTTTTCATAGTCTGGCGTATGTCCCATATGGAGGCCGTGAGTATGCGCTCGCAGCGCTCCTTCTGCTCCGGCGTGCCTATTACTGAATAATACACCGCGAGGTCTTTCGCCTCGTTGGTCAGGTCCACGCCGGTTATGGTAAGAATACCCGCTGTGGAGTTCAGGCCGCTGACGCCGCGGAGTGCTGCCGTGACCTCGCGCAAAAAAAGCTCTTTAAGCCGTTCCTCACGTTTAAACATAAATCAGTCCGTTACCTGATCAATAGACAGAATTCAGTAGTCAGAATTCAGAATAATGGAACCTTTCTTATTACTGTTCGCCATTCGCTATTTGCTATTCGCTGTTGTTCAACTATTCGTTATTCTTCTCGTTTTCTCTTCTTTTGTAATAGCCTCGACAATGTCTCCGGCCTGGAAGTCTTTGAAACCTTCTATCAAAATGCCGCACTCAAGGCCTTTGTCCACTTCGCGCACATCTTCTTTGAAGCGCTTGAGCCCGGAAATTTTACCGGAGCCGGCTATTGCCTTGCCGCGCATGAGACGCACGCTTTGATTGCGCACGAGCTTGCCTTCGCGCACCAGCGACCCGGCCACCTTGCCGGAACTGAGGTCGAATATCTGCTGTATCTCGGCGCGGCCCGTAACCGTTTCAATGATTTCAGGCGCAAGCATGCCGCTCATGGCCGCCTTTACGTCCTCTATAAGGTCGTAGATTATCTTATAGGACCTTATTTCCACGCCGGCCGTTCTCGCCGCTTCCTTAACCGACGCGTCAGCGTCAACATGGAAACCGAATATCACCGCGTCCGAAGCCTTGGCAAGAAGAACATCCGATTCCGTAATGTTGCCCATGTTGGAATGCAGCAGGTGTATGGCTACTTCCGACGTGCTCAGTTTTTCAAGCGAGTCCTTTATGGCCTGCATTGAGCCGAACACATCCGTTTTCAGGATGACATTCAGTATTTTCAGGGTCTTGTTTTCGACATCCGACTTCAACGAGAGCAAACTGACATGCTTCTGGTGTATAAGCGCGTCTTCGCGGTGGTACAATTTGCGTTTTTCCGCCATATGCCGGGCTTCTTTCTCGGACTCCATCACCTTCAATACATCCCCCGCGTGCGGCACTCCGCCGCTTATACCCAGCAGTTCCGCCGGCATGCTGGGATATATGGCGTCCAGGCGCTCTCCCCTGTCGTTCAAGAGGGCGCGCACTTTGCCGTACATGGTTCCCACCACAAAGGCATCCCCGACTTTTATAGTGCCGCCCACATTTATAATGGTGGCAAGCACGCCTTTTTTGGAGTCCAGCTCGGACTCAATAACTATGCCGTGGCCGGGTTTATCGGGGTTGGCCTTAAGTTCCATAAGTTCGGCCTGTATGGAAACCGTATCGAGCAGCTTATCCAGGTTAAGGCGCTTCTTGGCTGAAATCTCGACCATGGCGGTCTGTCCGCCCCATTCTTCGGGGTTAAGGCCGTGGTTCGCCAGCTGCTGTCTTATCTGCTGGGAATTGGCATTCGGCAAATCTATCTTATTTATGGCAACTATTATGGGCACATTGCCGGCCTTGGCGTGGTTTATAGCCTCAAGCGTCTGCGGCTGCACACCGTCCACGGCGGAAACCACCAGCACCACAATGTCAGTGATCTTCGCGCCGTGGGCGCGCATGGCCGTAAAAGCCTCGTGGCCCGGAGTATCAAGCACGGTTATAAGACCCTTTGGGGTCTTTACCGTGTAGGCGCCTATGTGCTGGGTTATCTGTCCGGCTTCGGAATCCACGATATTGGACTCGCGGAGCGCGTCCAGAAGCGTGGTTTTACCGTGGTCCACATGGCCCATTATAGTGATTATGGGGGCCCTGGGTTTAAGATTTTCAGGCTTTTCCTTTTCTTCCTTTTCTTCCACCTGCTCATCGCCGAACATAGGCACTATTTCAAGGTCGTAGCCGTAATCGGCGGCGATAAGCGCGGCCGCGTCGGGGTCAAGGCGCTGGTTGATGGTGGCAAATACGCCCATGCCCATGAGTTTTTTTATCAGATCGGTAGTCTTCACATTCAGCTTTTCGGCAAGTTCGCGCACTATAAGCTGAGTGGACACTTTCAATTTGAGCAGCGGCGCGGGAGGGGGCGGCGGAGGGGGAACGACGGCGGCCGGCGGCGCGGCCGGAGCGGGCTTTGGCGGCTGTGCCGCCGGACGAACGGGAACTACAGGCGCTTTCAGCGGCTGGGGCGGTGTAACTGGAGTCTTTACCGCGGGAGAAACCGGAGCGGCCGTTTTTACGGGCGGGTGAGCCGCCGGGGCCGCGGGTTTAACATGGGCCGGCACATGGGGCTTGGCAGCCGGAGCAGCCGGATGAGCGGCACTGTGAGCGGGAGACGCTGCCGGAACCGGCTTTGGCGCGGGGTGGACGACATGCGGGGCCGGTGTTTTAACAGAGGCCGGATGGATCGGGGTTTCCGGCTTGTGAGCCGTATGGGCCGGAGCGGCCGGGACGGCCGGCTTTACGGTTTTCTCCGTGGTTACAGCCGGGGCGGAAGCTTTTATTTTCCTGGTTTTTTTCACCTTGGAGACCGGATCGGACGCACCCACAGCCTCTGCAGCCTTCGCTTTTGGGGGATGCGCGGTAATTTTTTTCGCGGCAGGCTTTTTCTCATCGGCTTTGACAGCAGCGGTTTTTTTAGCCTTTTTAGGCGCGCTGCCTTCGGCCGCGGGCACAGTTCCGGCCTTTTTGTCTTCACTCAAATTTTCATCATTCTTTGTTTTCTTTGGGCTCATTTTGCACCTCTTTTTTCTCTAAATCTTCTGCCGGCTGGTCTTGGACCGCTTCCGCAACAACAGCTTCAACCGCGGCCTTGGGGGCAGCCTGGGGATTTCCGTAGTCCGGATGTTCTTCAATAAATTGCTGCGCTCCGCTTATTATTTTCTGGGCGGTTTTTTCTCCGATCCCTTCAAAGGAGGTCAGGTTTTCAACGCTCAAAGTGGAGAGTTTCCGTATGTCGTTCATCCCCACTTTCACAAGCGTGTCGGCCACTTTGGGACCTATGCCCTCAATTTGCAGCAGGTCCTGCGTGGAAGCCTCGGTGGTTTTCTTTACTTCCTCTATCTTCTGGCCTTCGGACTTCACTTCCAACTGCCAGCCGGTCAGACGTGACACCAGGCGGATATTCTGCCCTTCGCGGCCTATGGCTATAGCAAGCTGGTCGTCCGGCACTATAACCAGGGCTTTCTTATTTTCTTTATCCAGAACCTTCACCGAAGTTACGGTGGCGGGCGCGAAAGCCTTGGCAAGCAGCATCATGGAATCCTCAATGTAGGGGATAAGGTCGATTTTTTCATTGCTAAGTTCGCTCATTATCACGCGGATACGCGAGCCTCTTATCCCCACGCAGGCGCCCACGGGGTCTACCTTGGTGGAATTGCTTCTTACCAGCACCTTGGCCCTGAAACCCGGGTCGCGCACAATGTCGACTATCTCTATGACTTTCTCGGCTATTTCGGGTATTTCCGCTTCAAAAAGGCCTTTAAGGAACGCGTTGGAAGCGCGGGAAAGCACTATCTGAAGCCCCTTGTTTTCCTTGTCCACGCGATGGATGATGGCGCGCACGCGCTGGCTCATTGTGTAATGTTCCCTGCGTATCTGTTCCCCATAGGGCAGTATGGCCTCGGTTTTACCCAGGTCGACGAAAATATCGCGCCCCGCCAGGTGGTGCACCAGCCCGGTCACTATTTCGCCTTCGCGCGGCTTAAATTCATCGTAAATTTTCACTTTCTCGATTTCCCGTATTTTCTGTATCAACACCTGCTTGGCGGTCTGGGCCGCTATGCGGGAAAAATCCTGTATGCTCACTTCGATATTCAGGTCATCTGCGAGTTTGGCCTTGGGGTCTTTCTTCAGCGCCTCTTCCAAAGTGATCTCAAGCTCAGGCGTAAACACCTGCTCCACCACTTTCTTGACCAAAAAGCCTTTCATCTCGGCCGTTTCCGGATCTATTGTCGCGGTAATCTGGGCGGTCTTGCCGAAATATTTCCTGAGCGCCGAAACCAGAGCGTCCGTGATCGTTTTAAAAACATCCTCACGCTGGATATTTTTCTCCCTTTCCAGCTGCTCCAAAGCCACTATCAGTTCGCTTTTACCTTTAAACGCTTTTTCCTTGTTCATTTTATATTCCCCTATTTTTAGGCGCCCTTAAGAATATCCTCGTCGTCAGGGTTAAGCCTGACTTCTTCAATATCCTCAAGGCTGAATTTGAGATCACCGGACAGCAGAACCCGCCCGTTTTCAAAGCCGGCGATAGCGCCGTAATAAACCCTGGCGCCGTCAAACGGCTTTTTGAGCTTAACTTTCACCTTACTGCCTGAAAACTTTTTAAAATCTTTCTCATACCGCAGCACGCGGTCCATGCCGGGAGAGGAAACCTCAATAATATAGCCGCCTTCAATCACGTTGTTCATGTCCAGATACGCCCCGATTTTTTCCGTCAGTATGCCGCAATCGTCAAGGGTAACCCCCTTACCTGCCGCAGGCGCGTGGGCAACGCTTTCCGTCAACCTGTCAACGAAAAACTGCAGCAGAGGCTTGCCGTTCATGCGGGATAATTTAAAATCAGTTATCTCAAAACCGCTCTCCGAAAGTATCGGAGCGGCGGCAGCTTCCAGTTTCTCTTTGTCCATATACGCATCCTGAACAGTTATCGGCAGAAAAAAAAGCGGCTGAACCTCAGCCACCTTCTGATACTATATTAACAGTTATAGCAGGAAAAAGCAATACTTTTCCGGACTCCGCGGACATTTGCGGAAGGGAGAAACCTGAGACCTGTAACCTATGACTTTAAACTTGTGACTTGTGTTCTTACCGTGTGATCTTGCCCGGGTCGGAAAATCTGTAACCGAATTTTTCCACGGATTCTATCCAGCCGGCCGCTTTTTCGCCCAGCGCTTTACGCAGCCGGCTGATGGTGACGTCCACAGCGCGCGTGCTGGCGGAGCTGTCCATTCCCCAGACGCACTCAAGCAGATACGGCCTGCTGAGCACGCGGCCGGCTTTACACATCAGCATTTCCAGCAGTTCAAATTCACGGGGCCTGAGAACCACTTCTTTGCCTTTAACGAAACATCTGTGACATGCCGGGTCCAGCTCTACGGGCCCCAAAGCCAGAACGGCTATGTCCTGGTCGGCGCGCGCCTTATGTCGGCGCAGCGTGGCGCGTATCCTGGCGGAAAATTCACGAGGATCACAATGCCTGGAAACCACGCAGTCGTCGGCGCCCAATTCAAAGAACCCGGCTATTTCCTCGTGCCCCGGATTTTCTCCGGCGACGATTACCGGGAGATCCTTCCCCTCGCGCATTTCACGGAGAATTCCAAGCCAGGACAAGGCGCCTATATCCGGAACGGCGGTATCCAGCAATAGCAAATCCGGCCTATGCGCGATTATCGCTTTAAACCCCTGAGCCCCGGTTTTGACCGTGTCCAGAATATAGCCTCCCTCCCTGGCGCAATCCTGCAGCAGCCCGATAAAAGCCGGATTGTCGGATATCGCGAGAAAGTTCAGACTTTTTATAAACGGCATAGTCTGGTACTACTCCAGTAGACAGGATTCAGTAACCAGAATTCAGAATTCTGACTCCTGGCTGCCATTCAGCAATCTTTAGATTATACCACATGTATCATACCTGATACATGTTACACACATGTTACACCGCTGACACTCCGCTGCATCATCCTCTAATTTAAATATATATAGGTTTTATTTCAGGGAGGCCGCCATGTACCGCATATTATCAGTAGAAGATGACCCGATAATGCAGAAAGTTCTTGAAGCCGCGCTGGTTTCGGCGGGATACGAATTCTTTTCCAGCCTGGACGGCCGGAGCGCCATGCCGATGGCTCTGTCCAAGAAGCCGGATTTGATCCTGCTGGATGTTAATCTGCCGGATATCACAGGGATCGAGGTTTGCCGGGCGCTTAAGACCGAGCCTAAAACCCGCCATATTCCGGTGGTGATGCTCACCGGCGAAGCCCGCGAAGTTGCGGCGCGGGTGAAAGGCCTGGATGTGGGGGCTGAAGATTACATGTTCAAGCCCATAAGCCCCCGCGTGCTTCTGGCCCGGATAGGTTCGATACTTAAACAACTTGCCAAGCCCGCTCAACATTAGACCGCCGCGTAAGTGTGGAAATGCGCCATGTCCGGAAAACAAAAAATTCTCTTACTGATAGCCGCTCTATTCTGCGCGCCCGCGCAGGAAGCTTTCTCCGGCATTCCCATGTCCGGCGGGGATAATTCAATACGCCGCAACCTCGTCTCCGGCGGCGGGGCGCTCTCGTCCGGAACGGGATTCTCACTGAACTGCGCGCTGGCGGAAACCGCTATAACCACAGCCGCCGGTTCCGGCTTCAAGTTCAGTTCGGGTTTAATGCCTATGGCGGCTCAGCCGGGCACGATAATAAGCATAACCGCCGTTTCCAAAACCACCGGCACGCTGGAACTGGCCTGGACCGCGCCCGGGCTTGACGGCTTCCTTGGGGCGGCAAGCGGCGGGCTCTACCGCATTGATACTTCGTCCGCGCCCTCACATATTTTCGACCCTGCGGTATTCGTGACGGAGTTCTCCACCTCCGTTACTCCCGGAGACCCGCAAGTTTATGTTTTACACGGGCTCGAGCCCAACACCACCTATTACACCCGCATTTATCTGGCCGACGCCCGGAAAGTGGTAGCGGAATATTCGGCTCCGAGCGACGAATCCAGCCTGGCCGCTCTTCCGGTATTGCCGGCGGTTAGCGGAGTGTATGTGTCCAGCGTCGCGTTTACCTGGAACATACCTCCGGGAGACGCGGAAGGCTACCGGCTGAATGCCTCTTCCACAAATTTCGGCGCGCTGTTCGCGGGCGGCGTGGTTTATTCATCTTCCACCGATAAGGGCCTGCAGCTTACGCTTACCGTAACAGGACTCCGCCCCGATACCATGCATTACTTCAGGCTGGCGAGCCTCAACTGGCAGGGCGACGTAAATTTCGGCGCCATCATAGCTACCCGGACGCTTATGGGGTTCTTTTCTCTTCCGATAGAAAATCTGGCCGTTCTGCCGGAGGCGCTGTCGCGCAGGGTGCTGTTCAGCTGGACAAACCCGGCTTCCCCGGACCCGCTTGGCGTATTGGTACAGGTGAGCACACAGCCCATTACCGAAACCGTTAAGGATGGTATTGATTATCAAACCGGAGACGTCATAGCGGACGGTTCCGTGGTTTTGTCCAGCGCCGCCGGGACCGGTCAGATGCACGCGGGGCTGCTGCTTGACAGTACCTATTATTACCGCTTCTCCAGCCGCAGTACCGCGCACATCTATTCCGTTTTCGTGTCCACGGAGTGCCTGCTTGATCTTCCGCCTATGTCTCCCGCCGGGCTGCAGGCCTCGCTTAACACCTCCCGCACCGAAATAACCGTTACCTGGAACGACGTGCGTTCAAACTATGACGGCTCCAGCTTCAGGTTCACGGCGGAGCCGCTTGAGCTTGCCCGCTATGAAATATACCGCGCTACGGGAATTATAAACACCGGCTGGACACTTATAACTTCCGTGCCGGTTTCTTCCCGGAGCGTGACCATGCCGGTGCCCGACCCCGATTCGGTTTATTACTACAAAGTGGCCGCCGTGGATTCTGTGGGAATACCCGGCACTTCAATGGTAGTGGATACGGACAGGAACTTGTACGCCGTGGCTCCGGACAAGGTTTCGCGGCTGAAAATACCTTACGAAATGGCGTTTTTGCTGACCCCCGGCGGGAATTCCACCAGCAGCCCGCTGTTCGTTGCCGCGCTTGATAGAGCGCAGGACGAAGGAGGAAAGGTTGTGAAGTCGTTGGATTTCTCGCTTATACAGGCCCCTACCGGAGTGGGACTTGATAAACTCGCGCTTGAAAATATGAAAATGGATATAGTATTGCACTATCAAACCGAGAACGGCAAGGTCGTCCCGAGCAGTTTCAAAAATGCTTCAGCGGCCGCGGTTGCGGCGTTAACACCCTCCGTCAGAGCGGCCGATGCCTCCTCCGAACTGGGAGCGTACTGGTTCAACGGCCGGGAATACGTAAAAGTTTTCGGCACCGTTGACCCCGCGGTCCAGACCGTAACCGTGCACTCCGCCTTCCCCGGCAGGTACCAGATACGGACCCTGGCCAGAAGCTCAGGCGTCAGCTTTGGCGTGAAGGAAATCTCGAACAAGGTCATTACGCCCAACGGCGACGGATTGAACGATTACGTGGTTTTCACGCTTGATAATCCGCAGGACTCCGACATCAGCGGGAAGATTTACGACCTGAGCGGCGCGTTCGTGGCCGATATGCGGCCGGGGACGCAGATCGCCGATACCCTGACATGGGACGGCAAGTCCGGCGGCGCTGTCGTACCGCGCGGCGTCTATGTTTACCAGATAAAAACGGAGGGGAAAACATTTAACGGCACGATAGTGGTGATCAGATAGCGAATAGCAAATAGCGAATGGCGAACAGGGTTAGAAACAATGGGCAGAGGCGGGAAACAAATAAGAGCTGGTATTATGAAAAGAGCAAAAGCGGGAAATGGGAGGTCTAAACCGGGGATTATGTCTCCGGCTCTTCCGTTTGTTTTTGCCCTGTCCGTCTTTTTACTTCAGCCTTCAATCTTCAGCCCTCAGCCTGTCTTCGCCGCGTTTGACGACCTTGGCGCAGGCGCCCGCGGGCCGGGCATGGGCAACGCCATGGCGTCCGTAGCGGACGACGTGTACGCAGCGCACTATAATCCCGCGGGATTGGGCACGCTCACCCAGCCGCAATTCACCGCGGCGTATACGCAGCATTATATGGGCCTTACTGACGATTCGAACCTTGGCACCTCGTTCTTCGGCTACGCGCAGCCGATAGCCGGCGGCAGACGCGGAACGCTCGCGGGCGCGCTTAATTCGTTCACGCTGAACGGCAGCCTTTACCGGGAAAACACGCTGTATCTATCCTATGGCCGCCGGATCTGCACGCGTCCCGGCGGAGCCGAACTTTTCATGGGGACAACCTTGAAATATCTCTATAGCTCTTTCGGTTATTTTACGGAAAGCGCCGACGCGACCAGCGGCATCAGCCGCACCGGCCAACCCGACCCGCTGCTTAGCGGGAACCTGACCCGGAAAGCTTTTGACGCGGATTTGGGGCTGCTTTACCGGTTCATGACGCATTACCAGCTGGGGCTGCAGGTTGCCCACCTGACCCGGCCTGACATGGCTTTAAGTTCCGGCGACTCCGACCGTGTGCCGGCGGACATAAAGCTGGGTTTCAACTACAAAAGTCTTATTTCAAATCTTGTCGCCCAGGCGGAAACCAAAAAAGCCCCGGACGGTAAAGCGGACAATATATTCACCGTAGCCGCGGAGCGCTGGTTCCCCAAAGCGTTCGTGGGAGACCTCGGCGTGCGCGGCGCCATGGGCATGGGCACCAGGGATTACAAGCAGTTCAGCCTCGGGCTTTCCTACCGCAACCGCAGGGTGCAGCTGGATTACGGTTTTTCCCTGCCGCTCGGCACGATCGCGTCGACTTCAGGCAGCCATCGCATGGCCATAACCTTCCACTTCGGAAAGCCCGGCGAACAGGAAGAAACGCTGGAAATGCTTATGGAAGCCCTTCGCAACCTTAAGACACCCCCGGCCGCGGAAGTGCGGACAACTACCGTTACAGTCTTCGTTACCCCGGAACTTTCCGCGATTGAGCGTGCCATAGCCGAAAAACTATCCAGGTCGGAGGAGGCTATAAAGGACGGCCGTTACCGGGAAGCCGTAAGCCTGTCGTCTTCCATAATAGACCTGGATCCGAAAGCTGCGGCGGCCTGGCAGAACATGGGGATAGCTTACCTGGGAATGGAAAAATATAAAAATTCGCTGTACGCCTGGAATAAAGCTTACGAATACGAAAAAAGCCTCGCTCTCAAGAAAGCGATAAAGGGGTATATAAACTCCATTTCACGGCTGGCGCGTTCCGCGGCGGCTCCAAAGCCCGCGGAACCCGCCGCCGCCCCCAGGCCCGTGTTGTCCCGGGAAGAAATAGAGAAGATGCTTGATCTCGGCGTGAACTATTACGCGAACAAGGAAATTGACAAAGCGCGCGAAATCTTTGAGCAAGTGCTGGAAGCGGAGCCGGACAACTCCGATGCGCTCAGCGCTTTGCGCCGCCTGAAGGACGAGAAGGGCAGGTAATTATGAAAATAAGGCACAAACAGCAGTTGATAACCTCGGCGCTGATCATGTCGGTCGTAGTTTCCATCGCGGCGATGGTCATACATACCCAGCGCAAAATGATGCACAGCCAGGCCATACAGCGCCTTGAGGCGCTGATGGAGGGAACTACGCACATAGCCAAAGAATCGTTTGACAGCCACGACAGGCTTATGGCTGTCAGCTATCTTATGTTCCTTCAGAAAGCGCACCCGGAGCTCGCGTTCGCCTCAATTTCCTACGGCGGACATAATTTTAAGATAGGAGAGGAAAGCAGGGAACTGTTTTACCTTGAGCGCAATGTTCTGTCTTCGGCCGGTCCTGTGCGCTACACTGTTTCGCTTTATCCTTCAGCCTCGGGCGCTCCGCAAAGCAGCCTGCAGGTTTCTACCGGCGGGATCTCCCTGCAGGTTTCCGGCAGCTCCACAGTAAAGATCGAAGAGCCCGCGACGGACAGGGGCCTTGTGCGTTTCGGCTTTATCCGCAGGATCATTGACGACGAGGTTAACAGCGCCCTGGCTCCGCTTATAAACTGGACAGCGGGAATAGCCGGGGCCTTCCTGCTGCTGGGCCTGATAGTGAATGCGTGGGTTGCCCGCCTGTTTACAGGCCCCATCGAGGTGCTGGCGCAGGCGACCGGCCTGCTGGCCGCCGGCCGCATGGATGTTTCCGTGCCGGTGCGCACGAATGATGAACTGGGAACGCTGACCCGCAGCTTTAATTCAATGGCCGGGCGTCTTCATGAACTGCTGGAGTCCCGCGATAATATACTCCATACACTTACGCATGAGATAAGCGCGCCACTCAGCGGACTGAAAGGATATCTGGAACTCTGGCAGGACGAAAAGATAGCGCGCGACACGAAAAGCTCCGGTGAAGTTCTGGAAACTATGACGGCGGCTGTGCTGCGCATGGAGAATTTGCTTTCAAACGCGCTTAAGCTGTTCAGGGGAGACGCGGGGCTGTATTCCGGCAGCGAAGTGAAAGACGTGCCGCTTGATAAGATCTTCAGGGAAACAATGACTATTTTTATGCCTATTGCCCGGACCAACGGCGTAAAAATCCGGCCGTTGTACCAGCTCACTAAAGCGGTTACAATAACGGCGCCGGAAGAACTGATAAAGCAGATAGTAAGCAACCTCCTGCTAAACGCGATAAAATATACGCCGAGCGGCGGTGAGGTGAACGTATACCTTACGGAAACTGTCGACGAGGCGGTGTTTCACGTGCGCAATACCGGGCCCGGGATCGCGTCAGCGGATATACCGCATCTCTTTACCAAGTTTTACCGCGCCGGACAGGACAGGGAAAGAGGCGGGAGGATTCCCGGCGCCGGGCTGGGGTTGAATATAGTTCAGAAGGCCGTTACCGCATTGGGCGGACGGATATTTGTAGACAGCAAGATTGACAAATATACGCTGTTCCTGGTCAGACTTCCAAAGAGAAGAAAAGCACAAGAATTTAAGGGTAAGGAGTTGTTATGAAAAAGGCCAATATCCCCGTTTTTTATATTTGTATGGCGGCGCTGTTCCTGGCGCTGATACCGCAGGCTTCCGCGCAAACCCCGCCGGGGCTGATGAATTTCCAGGGGCGCCTTACCGACTCAGGCAATAATCCTCTTAGCGGGCCGCATGACTTTACTTTCGGCGTATACGACGCTCTATCGGGCGGAACCCAGCTTTGGACCGAGAGCCAGACCGGCATTACCGTGGCTAACGGGGTGCTGGCCGTGCAGCTTGGGGCCGTCGCCGCCATCCCTCCGTCCGTCTTTAAAAACACGGACGCCTGGCTTCAGATCACCGTGGACGGCACAGCGCTCAGCCCCAGGCAAAGGCTTATAACGGCGCCTTATGCATTCAACGCCTACAGCCTTTCCGGGCGCGCGTATGACGCCTTTGTTTCCACCGACGCCTCCGCTCAGACTATCGCCGGAGATAAAACCTTCACGGGAGCGCTTACCATGGCGCAATTGCGCCTGTCCGGGAACGTTATAGTGTCTTCCGAAACCCTGCCCGCCTTAGGAGCGGGCGTCAGGATATCCACCAATGTTTATATAGTCGGTTTTTCATCCGCGGCAAAATATTACGGCGACGGGGGCGGACTTTATAATGTGCTGGCGTCCTCTGTGGCGGCCAACGGCGTGCGGCCCGGCTCCATCGCGGCAGGCGCTATTACCGATGCGGACATAAGCCCCGCGGCGGCGATAGCAATATCAAAATTGTCCGCAACAGGCGTTTTGGGCGGCAGTGTCGTTGTCTCGTCGATAGCCGCGGGGGCGATAAACACTCCGGCCCATATATCCAACGCCGTCATAACATTGGCAAAGCTCAACCAGAGCGGCTGTACTAACAATCAGGTTCCGAAGTGGAACGGTTCCGCCTGGGCATGCGGCGACGGCACCAGCGGCACGCCCTATACCGCCGACGAGGCCGCACTGCACCTTGCGGGCACGGTATTCAGCGCTCTGAATTCAAGCGTGACATTGCAGGGCAACAGCTTTAATGCGCCGGACAAGCTGGTGAAGCTGGACGGAAGCGGTAATTTACCGGCGTTGAACGGCTCGGCGCTGACGAACATAAATTCCCAGCAGTTCAGCGCCGTGGCAGCCGATACCACCACTATAGCCGGAAACCTTGCGGCGGAAATAACCAGCCGCGTCAATGCGGACAGTTCATTAAGTTCCAGGTTTAACACGGTAGCGGCGGATACCGCCACACTGAACAGCCAGCTTGCGGCTAAGGCAATACGCGCCGATGTCGCTGCCGCCACCGCTACGATAGCGGGGAACCTGTCAGCGGAGACAACCGCGCGCTCAAGCGGCGATGCCGCTATAAGCGTGGCTACAGGGACATTGCGCACCGACCTGAACGCGGTGACAGCGTCTACTGCGCCGTTGGCTAATGCCGCCAACTGGAACACCGCGTACGGCTGGGGCAATCATGCCCTGGCGGGATATGCAAACGGTTCGGCTGTCGGGATCTCCACCGCGGCGCTTAGGACCGACCTCAACGCAGTAATCGCGTCCACTGCGCCGCTGGCTAATGTCGCCAACTGGAACACGGCTTACGGCTGGGGTAATCATGCGCTGGCTGGGTATGCAAACAGCTCCGCTGTCGGTATCGCCACCGCGACGCTTAGGACCGACCTTAATACTGTAATAACGTCCACTGCGCCGCTGGCTAATGCAACAAACTGGAACACAGCCTATGGCTGGGGCAATCATGCGGCGGCGGGATATGCGAATGCTTCCGCTGTCGGCGTCGCCACTGCTACGCTTAGAAACGACCTTAATGCTGTAATCGCGTCCACTGCGCCGCTGGCTAACGCCGGTAACTGGAACACGGCTTATTCATGGGGTGCGCCTCTTATAACCTCCACCGCCGCGCTGGTGGCTTCGACCGGAACAATACAGTCCAGTTTAAGCGCGGTTATTATTTCCACCGGACCGCTGAAGGATTACGCCAACTGGAATACGGCCTACTCATGGGGTGCGCCTCTGATAACCTCCACCGCCGCGCTGGTGGCGTCGACCGGAACAATACAGTCCAGTTTAAGCGCGGTTATTCTTTCCACCGGACCGCTGAAGGACTACGCTAACTGGAACACGGCCTACTCATGGGGTGCGCCGCTGATAACCTCCACCGCCGCGCTGGTGGCTTCGACGGGCACGATACAGGCGAGCTTAAACGCGATTATTCTTTCCACCGGCCCGCTGAAGGATTACGCTAACTGGAACACGGCTTATGGCTGGGGCGACCACGCCGGCGCAGGTTACGCTAAGGTTACTGCCGCGCAAATCTTCACTGGCGCGAGCACCTTCACGTCAACGGCGGCTTTCACCGCGCAGAATGCTTCCGTGCCGGGGGTTACAATATCATCTGGGTTGGTTGTTTCAGCGGGCAACGTCGGCATCGGGACGACGGGACCGGTGACGGATCTGCATATACAAGGTTCGACTGCCTATGATTCCCTGACCGGATTAAACCTGGTTAATGGTTCCGCTGATTATGGACGCGCCCAATTACGTTTGACCGGCAGATTTCAGGCGGGGAATGACGGGTGGGCGATGAACGGGAGAGACAATATTCTCTTTGCCGCAAACGCAAACGCAAGCGGCGTAGGGATCGGCGCTCTCGGCACGGATAAGTTTGCTATCCAGTACCAGATGGCTGATGACAAGCTTGGCATTCTTTCCGCTGCCGGCGGAGCAAGTCCGCTTATGGTTTTCCAGCAGAACGGCAACGTCGGCATCGGGACGACGGCGCCAGGCGGTGTTCTTGAAATCGGAAGTCCTTTGGCTGACAGTCAAGGTAAAATCCTGAGGTTCACCTCCGGCAGCACTGAGTGGCTAAAGCTTACCCGTTTAGATTCATCCTCTACGGCGATGCTGCAGTCGGCAGCGAACATAATATTGCAGCCAACGTACGGCAGCGTCGGCATCGGGACTACGGGGCCGGGGGCATTAGTGGATGTCAATGGAACGGGTTTATTCAGGAGCGCTTTGAATCTTGGAAGTGTCGGGTCTTCCGGGGGAACGGCAGGAACTTTGGCTTTTGGAGGTATATCCGGTTCGATAGACGGTTTTACAGTTACAAATACTGCGGGTAATTATCTTAGTTTTAAGGCTAATTCAACCGCTTCAGCATATTTTATTATAAATAATCTCGGCAACTTCGGTATCGGGACTACGGGGCCGGGGGCAAAGCTTTCCGTGTCTGGTGGTATGGCAGTGGGCAGTTCGTATGCCACGACAGCGGTCCCGGACGGGAACGCGATAATAAGCGGCAGCGTCGGCATCGGGACGACGGGCCCCCAGGCCACGCTGGATGTAAATGGCGGCGTAAGGGTTGGAAACTTTACAACTGCGGGAAGACCCTCGGCAACAACTGCGAATAAGGGCACTTTTATTTTTGATACAACCGAAGGAAGGCCTTATGTGTCCAATGGATCGGTTTGGAAACCACTGGACAGCGATTATGATAAGGACGGGATAACCGATGCGATAGATGCTGACGACACCAATCCAAATGACGCCACTGCCGTTGCGTCTGATCTGGCATACAATAAAACATGTTATGCACGGGGACAGCGCCTAACGGGAACCTATATGCCGGTTTATCCGTCATGTAAAGCTATTAAAAATGCTGGCGCCTCTACCGGAGATGGAATATACTGGATTGATCCAAATGGCGGCAGCAATTCAGATGCCTTCCAGATATATTGTGATATGACAACCGACGGCGGTGGCTGGACCCTGATCGCCGGCATCGCCGATAATCAGGCGCATAATGTGGCCGCGGCGGTGACCCCCGGCAATCTGACCTCGGTCAACGGGAAAGGGAAGTTGAGCGATGCGGTCATTAATAGCATCCGTACAGCCCCGGGCAGCGAGGGTATAGTCAGGTTGAACTGCCAAGGCAACGGCGGCTCCGCCCCGGACTATTTTGACTATCGAACCACGGCCTGGCACGCTGACTTCGGCACCGCCCCCAACGGAACGGGCTGGGATGTGTACACGCAGCCCTGGGGAACCGCTCCCTACACCACCGGTGGCGTGGGCTACGAGACGAGCGGCTCTGGATGCTGGTCGTATAGCACCTGGGGTGGTACGGAAATTTACGGCTACAACGGGTGGACCGGCTGCTACCCCGGCGCCACAAACGGCAGCTGGCCGTTTATAAACGGTTGGACATGGATAAGATAACTCTCCGGTTGAGCCGAAGCCGGATTTAGGGGACGGGATTTAGGGAAATGCAGGAAATAAAGGAAATGGGGTCAGCCACCATTTATGAGGTGATGATATACTATACTTATGCCAAAAGCAGGCGTCAGCGAATATTTTTTGCGAACCATTCAAAAGCCCTGGCGAACGGTTCAGGTGGGGCGCTCAGCACGCCCGCGCCCACCTGCCCCACGCCCGCCTTCTTGTGTGCAACGCCGGTGTCTATAAAAGGCAGTATACCTGAACGCGCCACTTTTACAACATCAATACCGGTGGGCGTGCCGCGAAAGTCCAGATAGGGAATTTTATAGATATTACTTTCGCCCGCCGTTATTTCATACATGGCCAAAGTGTAACTCACGGCGTCGGCGGCCTTGCCGCCCACGAACTGCACTATAGCCGGCGCCGCCGCTATGGCAAAACCGCCCAGGCCATTGGTTTCGGTAATGGCTGAATCGCCTATATCGGGATTCGCATCCGCCTTGGTATAGCCGGGGAAATATAACGCGTCCGGCACGGGCGCCGGGCCCGTGAACCAGCGCCCGCCGCCGCCTGAAAGCTGCACGCCGAAATCCGTCCCGTTCCTGGCCATCACCGCCACCAGGCTTGAGTTTTTTACTCCGCACCCGGCGTCAAGCGAGGCCTTGCTTAAGGCCATGGAAAGGTTCAGGAAAAAATGGTCATTGCCGTTTATAAATTCAAGGGCTTTTGCCGCCGCCGCAGGTGTGGAGGTTTTTATAACGGCCGGAGCTATGGCGCGGTAGAACAGCGAAGTGGCCGCGCGGTTGCGGTTATGCACCTCGTCGCCCATATGAAGGGCCTGTGCCACAATGGCTTTAAGGTCAATACCGCCCAGCAGTCCGATGGCGGCTTTAAGCGCAGGGTAAAGCCCGGTCTCCATCCATTTCAGGCGCTCGATGACCTCAGGTGAATAAGCGCCGTAACGCAGCACCTTACCCAGCCCTTCGTTCAGCGTGGCGTAGGAGTAATTTCCGGCGGCCGTGTTCTTGACTATAAAAACCGGCATGGAAGCGGAAATTATTCCGGCCATGGGTCCTACGGCGGAATGTTCGTGGCAGGGAGCGTATTTTATTTCACCCGAAGCCGCAAGCTTTTCAGCCTCTTTCGGATTTTTTGCCAGGCCCTCGTACATCAGCGCCGCCATTATGCCTCCGCGCATGGGCCCGCACATCCGCTCCCAGGTTATGGGGGGGCCGGCGTGAAGTATAAGGTTCCTTTTCATGCCGGGTATCACCTTAAGGGCGATGTCCATTCCCACAAGCGCCGGCTTCGCCGCCAGTATCTTTGCGAGCGCTTCCCGGTTGGCCTTCGCCACGACGGAGACACGCTTTTCAACTTTTTCAAAAAGCTTCCTGTCGCCCACCAGCGGCGGCTTAAACTGAGCCTGCACGCTTTTAACGCCGGAGTCCGAAAGCCCTTTCCGGAAAGACTCCAGGCCGATGCTGATCACCTTTAATTCGCTGTCAAAAAGCCCGTTGATTTTCATAAATTATCTCCAATTTATCAAAAGTCCTGTGTTATTTTTTTGCGCTTATTTTAACTATTCGGCCGGCCAATCTGCACGCCGCGGCGTTTGACGGCATTATCAGCACGCCTTCGGCCTCAAGGCCCTTTACCACTTTTGAGCGTGTCTGCGGATCCGTCTCGGTGCCGGTTACCGATGCCACAATTGAAAGGCCTTTATTGGACCGAAAGGCTTCGCGTATAGGCGGCAGGATATCGTCCAGAGGCTGCATGTTCGAGCCATAGCCCAGCACGACGTCAAGCAGGATAACAGACACCTCCGGCTTAGCGGCCTCGGAAACTATCATTTTGTTGCGCAGGGAATAGTCTATCATCGGGTGGGGGCGGCCCACGGTGAATTCGTCCTCGCCCAGATCCACAACCGCGTTACCCGTGAGACGCATGGAGTCTTTCAGTTTCCATTTCTTATCCAGCGGCGCATTGGACCAAAGCGGGCCTATAATCTCAGGCAGTATCACCTGCGCCTCGCTTACAAAAGTGCCGCCGGAAAACAGGCCGCGCAGGTGTTTCTGGGCGGATTTTTTACGGGCCGCTTCCTTACGGGCAAGTTCTTCCGCTTTCAGGTTGGCATCGTAAATAATTTCCCTGGCCCTGGCCATTTGCCAGCCCTTGCTCAGGCAGACCGCCTTTAACGCCGCTTCTTCAAGGGTCTTTGACGGATAAAAATCATCTTTTATTTTTTCTTTGATCTCTCCACCCAGAAAGATCGCCGCCACCGGTTTCTTGATTTTCTTGATCTCCGCGGTTATTTTTTTAAGTATTTCCGGGTGGGGGGGTTTTGAGACTATGAGTATCACTCCGGTGGCAGGGTCCGCGGCCAGCATTTTCAGGCCCTGCAGCAGCGTAAGCGCGCCCACCTCAAGTTTAACATCGCGCGAGCCGGTGCCTATGGCCTGTGAAACCCCCGCGCCTTCGTTTGAGATAAGAGTGGACACTTCCTGCAGACCGGTGCCGGAGGCCGCCACTATGCCTATGTTGCCGCGCCGCACGGAATTAGCGAAAGCGAGCGGCGCCCCGTTTATGATGGCGGTGCCGCAGTCGGGGCCCATTACCAGCAGGCCTTTACCGATGGCCAGCTTTTTTAATTCCACCTCTGTTTCAAGCGGAACATTATCTGAAAAAAGCATCACATTAAGATTTTTTTCAAGGCAGTCAGCCGCCAGCGCCCCTGCAAAACGGCCCGCCACGGAAATTATGGCGAGGTTGGCGCCGCCAAGCATTTTAACGGCTTCATCAAGGCCCGCGGCTTTTCTGTCGGCGCCGGTTTCGGCCCCGGCGGGCTTTTTGTTAAGCAATTCCTCGGCGGCCTTAAGAGCCGATGCCGCAGCCTCAGGGGTTTTGGCTTTAACCGCAATGGCCAGATCGCTGTCGCCGGCCTTAAGCACTTCCGGCGTAAGCAGGCCGGAGGCTTTTATAATGCCCTTATTTTCTTTAGTGGCCATTACTACGGCCGAATCAAGTACACCGGGCAGGGAGTTAAGTTTTTTCGCCACCTGCATAAGCGAAACAGAGTCAAAATAAGCGCCTCTCTTGATAACGGTCTTTATCATAATATGACCCCTTTGTTCGAAAGCGAACAGCGCATAGTTTACAATTCTTAAAATACGGTCTACGTTCAATGTTTTTCAATTACACCGGATATTCCCACATTTAATCCTTATTCGCTACTCGCTATTTGCTATTCCCTAGCGCGTCTTGAAGCGCGAATATCAGCCCGGCGCAGAAATCGGCTCCGGAAGTATGGCCGGTTTCCAGCGCCTCAGTGGCGGCGGCCTTAAGCTCCTCTTTATCGGCGCCGGACAAAGCGCGCATAAGCCGGAGGATTTTAGCGTTAACCTTGCCCTCATAAGAAGCGCGCAGGAAAGCGTTTGAAATAATATTATCTCCTTCGGCGTGCCGGTAAATTTCCTCTATGCGGGCCTTCATGTTAAAACGGAGGCTGCACAGCGCATAATTGAAACCGGCAAGCAGGCCGCTTAAAAAATCGTCGCCGGAGGGTGTCAGGCCGAACCCCAGTCCCCGCATGGTTTTAGTGCCGCGGGCATATTTACCGGCCCGGAAAAATGCCACGGCTTTTTTCATGCGCGCGAGCAGATGTTTTTCGAAAACGCGTTTAAAATCTTTTTCACGCTTCGGCGTAAAAATAAAACACAGGCTTTTTTCCGGCGCGGCCGCGGCAAGCACGTAAACCAGCTCCGCCAGGTTCGCGCTTACGATTTCCGGTTCCGCTTCCAGCACAGGCACAGCGGAATCGTAAAGCGCTTCCGGCGCTTTTCTCAGACGGTTTTCGTCTATGTAAAAGTAAAAACGCGAAGCACGGAAACGCTTTGCTCCGGCGGGCATATGTTTAAGCACTACATTCATAGGACCTGAACCGGCGCGGGGGGGAACGAGAGAGACTATAATGCGCCCCTTCCGGAAATTTATGGCGTGCTCAAACGCCGAATGCAGGCGGTAGTCGCCCTCAGGAATGCTGTCGCCGTATGAGATCAGATCCATATTTAGGATACAGCTTTAAATTTGCCGGTAGGCTTGTATGCTGGTATGCTTTTTAGGAGTTCCTAAGAAAAGCCTACTAGCCTGCCCGCTTACCAGCAAGAATTTCCTGCTACCAGGGGAAATTCTTTCTTTCCCCTATAAACGGAAATCTCTCGCGGGTCTTTGCCACCAGCGCCTTGTCCAGCGGGACCTCGGATATAAAAACACCTTCCGCCGCACCCGCGTCTATAACCGTCTTTCCGAGCGGGTCATAGCACATGGAATTGCCGCAATACTGCACCATGCCTTCAAGGCCGATACGATTTGTTCCCGCGCAATAAGCCTGGTTCTCAATGGCGCGCGCCCGGAGCAGCGTCATCCAGTGTTCGGCCCGGCGCATGGGCCAGGCGGCTATCACGATATAAATATCCGCCTTCTCCGCCATGTTCCAGAATAAATAGGGGAAGCGCAGGTCAAAACAGACCGCCGGCATTACCTTGAAACCTTCAAGCTCAAAAAGCTCCTGCTTTGAACCCGGCTTATAGCATTTATCCTCGCCGCCGAAGGCGTAGAGGTGTATCTTGGAATAAGTGTTTATCCGGTCTCCGTGCCTGTTCAGCGTTATCAGGTTGTTAAAGCCGTTTTCCACTCCGCCGTAGGAGATGTTAATGTTTTTCTTTTGGGCCAGATCGCGGAAGAAATTCCTATCTGAGTCGCTTAGCTCAGCGAGGGCCGTGTTCATGGTAAACCCGGATAATGTCATCTCCGAGAAAATAAGCCAGTCAATCTCGCTCTTGCGCGGGCACTTCTCTATCAGTTCTTCTATTTTTTTCTTATTTGCTTCCTTGTCTTCCCACTTGATGCCGTACTGGAATAAGGCTATCCGCATGATGTCTCCTGTGGTAACAGTCTTAGTGTCTTAGAGTCTAAGGGTCTTAGAGCCGCCGATTTTCAGAATCAACTCCATGACTCTCAGACGCTTAGACTCTCAGACCCTTCGACCTCTTGACTTCAAGCGCCACTTTTTCTTTCGTCACCGGCATAGACTTTATTCTCACGCCGAGCGCATCCTCCACCGCGTTGGCTATCAGCGGAGCCGCCGGTATCATGGTATGCTCGCCCACTCCGCGCGCGCCGTAGGGGCCGTCGGGCTGAGCCACCTCAATTATTATCGGCACAACTTCTTCGGGCATATCCATGGCGGTGGGAATTTTATAATCCGAAAAGTTGGGGTTTAAAAGGCGGCCCTTTTCGTTAAAGCGCATATCCTCATAGAGCACGGTGGCAAAGCCCTGCAGCAATCCGCCCACTATCTGGCCTTTTACCAAGTCCGGGTTTATGGCTTTGCCGCAGTCCACGGCAAGCACCGCCTTTTTTATTTTCATTTTGCCGGTTTCCTTATCCACTTCAAGTATTATGCCGGCCGAGCCTGTTGTGTAATGCACATTGGGATGTCCGCCCTGGCCGGTTTCCGGGTCGCCTATGGCGGAGGAGAATTCCGGCATGAACATGCCTGTGCCCATAATGGGGCCGCCCTTGAAAGTGTGGTCTTCGGCCTGTATGCCGTCGATCACAAAGTCCCGCAGGCGCAGCTCAAAGTCCGGTTTGGTGCGGCAGCGCACCATTTCATTTTTCAGGTAAAGCGTGGACTTGTCCAGACAGCGCACGCGCTGCACCAGGTCGAATATCTTTTCCCTGGCGTCCAGCGCGGCCCGC
Organism: Elusimicrobiota bacterium; assembly: GCA_026388155.1. Classification (NCBI taxonomy): domain Bacteria; kingdom Pseudomonadati; phylum Elusimicrobiota; species Elusimicrobiota bacterium. The sequence continues at coordinate 80,240 of JAPLKI010000016.1, read as the reverse complement.
TTTACGGCATTACCGCAGCCCCAGGTTACGTGTGAGCCCACTGTCTGCCACTCATATGGGTTGCGGTCAGTGTCCGGGGTTTCCACGCGTATCTTTGTTACCGGCACGCTCAAAACTTCGGATGCGATCTGCGCCATTACGGTCAGCAGGCCCTGGCCCAGTTCCATGCCGGAAACGAGGATATTGATGCTGCCATCCTCGTTGAACTTCAGGAAAGCGCTTGAAGCGGCATTTGGCGGCATGGCGGGGGATTTCCAGAAGCAGACCAGCGCCTTGCCTATCGCTTTTTTGGGGTCCTTTGACTTCTCCTTAACGCCCCACTTAATTTCTTTTTCCACTTTTTCTATGGCTTCTTTAATGCCGTTGGGGTTCATGTGCGCGCCATAGGGCAGAGTGTCGCCTTCCTTTATGGCGTTCTTCTTGCGGAAAGCCACCGGGTCCATGCCTATTTTATTGGCCACACGGGTGATATGCGATTCCAACCCGAACAGGAACTCGGAATAACCGAAACCGCGGTAAGGCCCGCCGGGGGGAAGATTGGTATAAATGCACATGGAATCAATTTTTAAGTTATCCACCTTGTAGGGGCCGGAGGCGGAAAGTCCCGCCGCGTTCACCACATTTGCGCCATATTCGACATAAGCGCCGGCGTCCCAATACATCTCGTAATCCAAAGCGGTAATACGGCCGTCTTTTTTCACTCCGATCTTGATTTTTGCGGTTACACCCTGGCGCTGGTAGGTGTTGTAAAATTCCTGCGCCCGGTTCCAAAGCACTTTTACGGGCCTGCCCTGCACGGACATGGCGAGAGCCGCGCCCATTATTTCCATACTGACCCCGGCCTTGCCGCCGAAGCCGCCGCCGATATAGGTGCTTATCACGCGCACATCCTTGTGGCTTATGCCCAAAGGTTCAAGCGCCTGCACAAAAACGTTTCTCTGCGTGAAGGGGGACTGTGAGGAGGTCCACATGGTGAGGCGGCCGGATTCGTCGTAGAGGCCGATGACGCAGTGCGGCTCTATGGCGCAATGCGCGTATCTGGGGACATAATACGTATCTTCCATTACCAGATCAGCTTCTTTGAAGCCTTTGGCCAGGTCACCTTTGCGGGTTTTGCGCCAGTGGGCTATGTTGGTTTTCGGTTTTGGGAAAAACCACGGCACATGACGGTAATTTTCAAGGTCGGGGTGCACAAGGGGTGAATTTTTCTCAAGGGCTTTTACCGGGTCAAGCACGGGCGTGAGTTCTTCGTATTTCACTTCCACCAGCGCCGCGCCTCTGAGGGCGATTTTAGCGTCCGTGGCGACCACGGCAGCCACCTGCTCGCCGACAAAGCGCACGGTGTCAGTGGCGAACACATAGCGGTCTGTCATATAAAGGCCGAACTTATGTTTAAAATTCTCACCGGTCACTACTTTTACCACACCATGGAGTTTTTCGGCCTTGGCTGTGTTTATGGATTTTATTCTGGCGTGTGCGAACGGGCTTTCCACAACAGCCGCGTAAAGCAGCCCGGGCCCGAATTCCAGATCGTCGGTATACTTGGCCGCGCCTTTGACCTTCTCCCACCCGTCCACGCGCAGCACGCTTTGGCCGACGACTTCCAAATTTTCTTCAACCTTTGTGGATTTAATAGGTTTTTTAGTTTTGGTGATAAGTTTATTGATGTCCATATTTACCTCGTCAAGGGTAGTCTCAGGTTACAGGTCTCAAGTCACAGATAAAAATTGCTTAATTTTTCACAGACCTGCAAGTTTGGGTCCTGCCGGCGACTTTAAAACACTATATTAAAGGTGCCAGGCACCTTTTCTCTTTGTAACTTAACTGTCCTTTACCGTTTCCGGACGTAAAAACTAAGCCCGACGCCTATTCGGGCCGGATCTCTTTACGATATTCAGCTCCGGGGCATGGGTTTGCGTGTCATCGTTTGATCTGGAATAAACCTTATCGGGTATGTAGCCTTTGCCCAGCGAGACAAACGCCGTTGTCTGGAAACGGTCCGGAACCGCAACAGGAACTACGCGGGGACTGATCAAACGGCCCGGCCCCGCAGTATCTTCATCAATTCTCGCGCGGCGCCCAATATTAATTATTTTCATCGGTAATTAACCTCTTCACTATCCGGCGCGTGCCGTAATTTGTGACTTTCTCAGGTGCCTGACACCTTTTTAATCCGCGAATTCCATACCGGCTACATAGACTCCGTCGGCGCGGAGCGCCCTGAGTTTCGGCCCCACCAGCGGGTCGCCCGGCTCATAGGTATCGCCATCTATGCCGATAGTCTTGATGCCCCTGGCCGCCGCCCATTCCAGGATTTTCAGCACCTCGGACGGAGCGTTCTTTTTAACCAGCCTGACCGCCACTTTCGAAGCCTTCAACTCCGGGTTCTGCGCCTGCAGGGCGGTTATAAGCGACTGCGCCCTGGTATTATCAGTGGCAATAACCACAGCTTTCGGCTGGTTCATGAACCAGCATCCCGAAAGTGAAATGGCGGCTAAAATAAAAAATATTCTTTTCATGGTCCCGTTTCCCCTGTTCTTCACTATCTGCCCGCCCTCACCTGCCCTTGGCCGCTTCTTCTATGGCTTCCACTATCGGCTCGTAGCCGGTGCAGCGGCAAAGATTGCCGGCTATGGCCTCTTTTATGTCGTGCACGGAAGGTCTGGAATTTTTCTCAAGCAATTCGGTGGCGGAAAGTATAACGCCGGGAGCGCAGAAGCCGCACTGAAAGGCGTTTTTTTCGTGGAACTTCTTCTGAAGTTTCTGCGTCCACTTGCGGCTATTGGCGCCTTCAAGCGTGACCATCTCCGAACCGTCGGCTTCCACTGCCAAAGCCAGGCAGGAGCGGATGGTTTTGCCGTTCATCAGTACGGTGCAGGTGCCGCAGTCGCCACGGTCGCAGCCCACCTTGGGGCTTTTTATGCCAAGTTTATAGCGGAGCACATCCAGCAGCACATCGTTGGGGTCAACGTCTATTGAGACTTTCTCGTTATTTAACTTGAATTGGATATTGTGTTTTTTCATAATGTTTCCTTGCTATTAGTGTAGAGTGTAGAGTAGCTAGTGTAGAGTAAATCATGGTTTAGAATTCTTTGATGCCGACAATCCGCTAATCATTCTCCCTATCTCTTCCGTACTGTTGTAAAACCCCCGATATTGCTCATCGTTTATATACGACAACTCACGGCAAATTTTCAGCAAAGTGGCTGTTTCACATACAGAGCCGTATGCAATAGAAAGAAAGTGTTTAAATTCCTTCTTTGAAGTCCTGCCAGCGCCCTCAGCTATATTAAGAGACACTGAAACTGATGCTCTTCTTAGTTGTGAAGTTATCCCGAATATTTCGTCCTTGGGGAAAGCGGAGGTAACGCCGTAAATTTCTTTAGCGAAATCCACAGCCTTCTGCCACACCAAAAGTTTTTCAAAACAGAACATTTTTCCCTATGTCTCTACACTCTCCACTATCCACTCTACACTATATTTTCCGTTCCATACTTCGGGCCCTTTCCAAAAAGCCTTGCCACCGCTATTTCAAGCGCGCGGCCAAGCATAATTCCGGCCATGTGCAGACGGTATTCCTTGCTTGAGCGGATATCGGAAATCGGACTGATTTCGGAAAGTATAATTTCTTTGGCTTTTGCCAAAACCGGACCGGAAAGTTTTTTACCGTTAAGAAATTGCTCGGTTTTGTAACAGCGGGCGGGTTTGGGGCCAAGGGCGCAGGTTGCCACGCGGTAGGTATTATCCGAGAAAACCAGCACGGCTATGCCGCCCTGAGCCAGGTCTTCGCCTTCATAGCGTGAAAGTTTCATATAGCAGCCTGCGTGTTTTTTCTCCGGAAGCGGAAGTTTAAGGCCGGTAACTATTTCATCGGCGGCAAGGATTGTTTTTTTAGGGCCCGCGAACCAGTCGTGTATGGAAACGGCACGCTCCCCCGTTATACTGCGGGCCAGCACCACCGCGTCGTAGACAGCCAGCGCCGGAGCGGAATCAGCCGAGGGTACGGCGGAGCAGATATTGCCGGCCACGGTGGCGCGGTTGCGCACGCCCACCGAAGCCACGGTAAGCGAAGCTTCCCACAGCAGGGGGAACTTGGTTTTAACCATGTCGGATTCAATAAGGTCCGCAAAAGTGGCAAGCGCCCCTATTTTCAGCTTATTCCCTTCAAGCTTCAGCCCGCGCAGCTCTTCAAGGGCTTTTATATCCACAACTATTTCCGGTTTTGCGATCTTTTCTTTAAGCTGCACGACCAGGTCAGTGCCGCCCGCAAGGGCTTTGGCCTTCTCCCTGTAAAGTGAAAAGACATGAAGCGCTTCGTCCATGTCTTTGGGTTTAACATATTCGAATTCGGCTGTTATAGGCATAAATACTCCTTGTTTAGCGTATAGCGTATAGAGGCTTGGGGTATAGGGAAGGAAATGTTTTTCACCCTCACCTCTATACGCTATCCCCTGTCGTTAAGCCGTCCAGGCAACCACGCGGCCCATGGCGGATTCAAGCTCTATACCATTTAAGGGAAAGAAGCCCAGCCAGCAGCGTTTGTTGGAAAGTTTTTCTATTTCGCCGCCGATATTTTCGGCATGGACGAGGCGCTTGGGGAACAGCTTCAGGTGCATCACCTGATAATATTCTTCATACGGGAACATCTCGTCCCATGCCTTGCCGTAATTAGCCTTCAGCTTATTTTCCGCTTCCACGAACAATTTGGGATGCCAGTTGCGGATTATGGTGTTCATGGGGTGGTCGGCGGAACCGCAGTCAACGCCTATCCACTTGAATTTCATGGCCAGCGCCCATTTGTGAAATTTGGGACCGGGGCCCGGATGCTTGCAGAAATAGCGCACCTCATCGCAGCCCTTTTCATACCAGGCGTAACGGTGATAGCCGGTGTTGATGATGAGGATATCGCCCTTGCGGATGTCGGCGCGCTTCATAAGCATTTCAGGCTCATAAAGGTCGTAATCCCCGACGTCTTTGGAAATGTCCACAACAACCGCGTTGCCTATCCATTCGTTCATGGGCACCTGCCCTATGCTTCGGCCGGCGCCGTAAAAGTGAATCTCCCCATCCATGTGCGTGCCGACATGGTTGGAAGTCTTCATTATCTGGCCGTTGGCGCCCTGGCCCATGTGCGCGCCCGCGATGCGTTTGAAATACTGTAACTGCAGCGGCATGTAGCTCGGCCAGGGGGGGGTATGGATGCTCAGCGGCTGGGTAAGGTCATACATTTTGGCCTTTTCCATCACTTTAATAAAGTCATTGGGTTTCATAGTATTTTCCTCCGGAAAATGCCGTAAGCTATAAGCCTTAAGCCCTATGCAAAAGTCATTTGCTATTAAGCTTCAAGGAAACTCCTTAATAGCTTATGGCTTAAAGCGTACGGCATACGGCGTAATAAAGCGGCTTAAGCCGCTTTATTACTATGAATTCTAACAAATGCGGGGGGGGGGTTCAATGGAAGAAAGGGGACATGATTAACCCTGAAAATGAAGTTGAATTTTCCGGGTTAAGGATGAGGGAACATACGCGGGGAAACAAAGAGATTTTGTCTGCCTTAAGCCTTAAGCCTTAAGCCTTCTGTCAGTTCTGCCAGTTTGACGGGAAGTTCGGAAAGTTTCCAGCGCAGCGCGGTTTTTTCAGCTCGCTTTTTAAACTCGCATTCTCCGTCCTTCAGGGTTTTGGTGCTCACCACAATTCGGTAAGGCAGGCCGATGAGGTCGGCGTCCTTGAACTTGACGCCGGGCCGCTCGTTGCGCTCGTCCCAAAGAACCGAAAACCCGGCGGCATGGATCTGTTCATAAACTTTCTGGGACTGGGCCATTGACTCCTTGTCGTCGGTTTCAATGGTGATCAGTGAAAACTCAAAAGGCGCGAGCGCCGGCGGCCAGATTATACCCCACTCGTCATGCGACTGCTCAATGGCGGCCGCCACGGTGCGCGTTACGCCTATGCCGTAACAGCCCATTACCATGGGCGTCTCTTTCTGATGGTCATCCAGAAACTCGCACTTTAAGGATTTTGAATATTTGGTGCCCAGCTTGAAGGTCTGCCCCACTTCTATGCCGCGCTTGAACTCAAGCGGCTTTTGGCAATTGGGGCAGAAGTCTCCCTCACACGCCACGCGCAGATCGGCGAAGCTGTCCGGGGTGTAATCGCGGCCTATATTTATGCCGGTGGAGTGAGTGTCGTTCCTGCAAGCGCCGGAAACCCCGTTAAACACGCCCTTGATCGCATGATCGGCTATAACGGTTTTAAGAGGCTTGGTATCTTTGCCCGGAATATACTTATTTTTTATATCAACGGGACCGGCAAAGCCGGCCGGGCATCCCGCTATGGCTTCGTAAATATTGGGCGGCGCTTTTTCCAGCTCTGAAACGCCAAGGGCGCGGCGCAGCTTGTTTTCATTAAGTTCGTGGTCGCCGCGTACCAGAACCATCACCGGTTCTCCGTCCGCTATAAAAAACAGCGTCTTTATGAATTGTTTCTTGTTCATTTTAAGGAATTTAGCCACATCCTCAACGGTATAGAGGCCCGGAGTAGGCACATCTTTAAGCGGCTGGAATTTGGACGGATCGGCGGCCCGGACCGGCGTTTCGGCCACAGAGGCTTTTTCAGTATTGGCGGCGTAGCCGCAAGCCGGGCAAAGGGCTATTTCAGCCTCTCCGGTGTCGGCGATCACCATAAATTCGTGCGAGTGATTGCCGCCTATGGGGCCGCTGTCGGCTTCCACGGGTTTGAATTTAAGCCCGCAGCGCGTGAATATCTTTTCATACGCGCCATAAGCGAGGCCGTAGTATTTTTCACAATCGGCCTCGTCGGCGTGGAATGAATAGGCGTCTTTCATTAAAAATTCCCGCGAACGCATCACGCCGAAGCGGGGCCGTATTTCGTCCCGGAATTTGAGGCCGAACTGGTAAAGCATTATGGGCAGCTGCCGGTACGAACTCACGTCGCGGCGCACCATATTCGTGATAACTTCTTCGGCGGTGGGGGCAAAGCAGAATTCCGAATCTTTCCTGTCTTTGATGCGCAATAGTTCCTTGCCGTAGATCTGCCAGCGTCCGGTTTCCATCCACAGTTCCTTGGGCTGTATGACCGGCAGCCATACTTCCTGCCCGCCTATGGCGTTAAGTTCCTCACGCACTATATTTTCCACTTTCCGAAGCACGCGAAGACCCAGCGGCAGCCACTCATAAATGCCGCTCGCCAGTTTGCGTATCATGCCGGCCCGGAACATCAGCTTAACCGAAACATTGTCCGCGTCCTGCGGGGCTTCCCGCAGGGTGGGGAGAAAATAGCTGGAAAGTTTCATTATAGATTCCTCGGTATTTTAGTTGTCAGTCGGTGGTGGTTAATTGCTGGTTGTCAGAGCAGGAATTTCTTAAAAACAACCAGCTACAAACAACCAACAACCACCTGCTTATTATTTTGTGCTTCTGATCTTCCTGATGATCTCGTTTACCCACTCGCTTTCGTTCACCACTTTGATCTGCTTGCCCTTCTCTATCCAGACGCCCTTGCCCTTGCCGCCCGCTATTCCGAAGTCCGCCGAGCGGGCCTCGCCGGGTCCGTTTACCACGCAGCCCATGACTGCGATTTTACGTCCTTGCGAGCGCTGCAGAAGGTTCTTGTCGGAATAGATCCTGTCTTCAAGTTCGTGTATCACTTTACCCACTCCCACCTGACAGCGCCCGCAGGTGGGGCAGCTTATAAGGTCCGGGCCATAGACGCGCAGTTTCAGGGCTTTTAAAATTTCATAAGCGGCGCGAACCTGCATAACAGGGTCCTCGGTAAGCGACACGCGCACGGTATCGCCCACTCCCTGGGAAAGCAGCAAACCTATGCCAAGCGAGGATTTTACCGTACCGGACAGGAAACTGCCGGCCTCTGTCACGCCAAGGTGCAGCGGTATATCCGATTTCTCGGAAAAGAGCAGATTGGCCATTACCGTGCGCTCCAGATCATCGGCTTTCAGCGAAACCACAATATCGCTAAAATCCATGTTTTCGAGAACGCGAACCTGGCCTAAGGCCTCTTTAACCATCATCTTCGCCCAGTCATAGGATTCCCATTTAGGGTTGGGATCGGTTTGAAGAGCTTTGAGCGACCCGGCGTTTACGCCTATCCGTATGGGCACGCCCGAGGACTTGCAGGCCCGGACCACTTCTTTAACCTTGTCCTTATCGCCTATATTTCCGGGATTGATGCGTATTTTATCGACGCCCTGCCTTACGGCTTCAAGGGCGAGCCTGTGGTCAAAATGGATATCGGCGACCAGCGCGATCCCTATGGCGCTCTTTATACGCCCCAGATTTTCCGCCGCTTCCATGTCGGGCACGGCCACCCTTATAATTTCGCAGCCGGCGTCTTCAAGGCGCCGTATCTGGTCTATGGTGGCTTTAAGATCGCGCGTATCGGTGTTGCACATGGACTGCACTGAAATGGGGTTTGAGCCGCCGATGGCGAAGCGCCCTACTTTCACCGTTCTGGTTTTTTTGGGGTTGGAATGGCTGTGTGTCATGGCTGTGAAGGCGCGGAGGCCGCGGCCGCTTTGCGCAGCTGACGGGAAGTTATCATGCGGTTTATATCATTATATGTGGCGAACACAAAGATCCCCACTATTATGGCTATACCAACGGAATTAACCACCTGCATTATTTTCGGGGTGATCTTTTTTTTAGTCAGTCCCTCAAGCACATAAAGGAAAGCGTGCCCGCCGTCCAAAAGCGGAATGGGCAAAAGATTGAAAAATCCCACGGCGACGGAAATCACGCCTATAAGAAAGATCAGGTCCGAAAGTCCGTTATGCGCCGCCTTGCTTACGATGTTCACTATTCCTATAGGCCCGGATATATCGGGTTTTTCCCTGTGATAAATATTGGACGCCAGCGTTTTTACCGTTAACGCGGTCCAGAACCAGCACTGGTAGGCGGCCATTTTTCCGGATTTGATCAGCCCGACGCGGATGTATGCTATGCCTTGGGAAATACCTATAATGCCCTGCGCCTGAGGGCCTTTGACCGTTTTTATTTTAACTGTACTGGTTTCAGTTCCGCGCCGGTATTCAATGACGGTTTCTTTCGCGACCCTGGCGTGGATAAGCTCGGCCATCCGGTCCCAGGCGGCCACGGGCTTTCCGTCCACGGAAAGTATTCTGTCGCCGGCTTTTAAGCCGGCGGCCTCGGCCGGATAGCCCAGGCCTATATCGCCTATAACGGGCTCGTTCGAAGGCACGGGCTCTCCCACGGTAATTATAACTCCCGCGAAAAGAGCGAAAGCGAGTATATAGTTCATCGCGGGCCCGGCAAAAACTATACCCAGACGCGAATACCAGGGCTTTGAAAAGTATTCGTCCGGAGCCCCGGTGGCCTCTTCAATATTTTCACCCGCGGGCTTTACATAGCCGCCAAGAGGGATGGCGCGAACGCTGTAGCGGGTGGCGCCGGAAGTGCGGCCGAAAAGCTCGGGCCCGAAGCCGAAAGAAAAGGCCTCCACTTTGATTTTTACGAGTTTGCAGACTAAAAAGTGGCCGAATTCGTGCAGGAAAATAACAAGCCCGAAAGTGAAAAGCACCGCTATTATTGAGATAACCATTATGTCCTTTTCAGGGGCTGCGTAAAAGTCAGCAGCCCCTCTTAATGCGCGCCGCGATTTCCGAAGCCTTGTCCCTGGCCCACTGGTCGGTTTCAACAGCCTCGGCAAGCGTTATCGCGCCCGGTTTGTTTTCATGATGCAGAGAAAGCGTTTTTTCCACTATTTCGGCGATAGCCGTGAAACGGACCAGGCCTTTTAAAAATTTTTCAACCGCCGTTTCGTTGGCGGCGTTCAGGACCGCCGGGTAGCCTCCGCCCTTTTTAGCCGCCCACAGCGCAAGCCCAAGGCAGGGGAATTTTTTAAAATCGGGCCTTGCGAAATCAAGCCTTGCGAGTTTAAAAAAGTCCAGCGGACGCACAAGCGAACGGCGCCTTTGCGGCCAGGTGAGCGCGTACTGTATGGGCAGACGCATGTCGGGCCAGGACATCTGCGCCAGAACCGAGCCGTCGTAAAATTCCACGCCCGAGTGCATTACCGACTGCGGATGTATGAGCACCTGTATTTTTTCAAGCGGCACGGAGAACAGGTTGGCTATCTCTATGGCTTCAAGCCCCTTGTTCATCAGCGTGGCGGAGTCCACGGTGATCTTAGGGCCCATGCTCCAGCGCGGGTGTTGCAGCGCCTCTTTCACGGTAACCGTTGAAAGCCCTGATTTGCGCGCGTAAAAAGGCCCGCCCGAAGCGGTCAGAAAAATTCTTGAGACAGCGGCATTATAATTTCCATCCTGCACACCGGCAAGGCACTGAAAAATAGCGGAGGGTTCCGAGTCCACGGGAATAAGTTTCGCCTGCCAGCGCACGGCCTCTTTCATCAGAGCGGGACCGGCCATAACCATAGGCTCCTTGTTTGCAAGCGCTATGTGTTTTGAGGCCCTTATGGCCGCAACAAGCGGGGCAAGCCCCACCGCGCCGGTAACGGCGTTAAGAACAATATCAGCGTCTTTAAGCGACGCCATTTCGCTTAAACCTTCAACACCAGGCGCGAGCAGTTTTACGCCGCCCGGTAGAAGATCTTTAACGCGCTTTGAGGCCGCGTAATCAAAAACTGAAACATAGCGGGGATGAAAATACCTTATCTGGGTCAGCAATTCTTCCAGGTTCGAGTTGGCGGCAAGCCCCAGCGCTTTGTAGCCGGGTCCGAGTTTTTTAACGGCACTCAGGGCGTTTCTGCCTATGGAGCCGGTAGAGCCTAAAATCACTATTTTTTTCATCTTGTAAACACGGCCAGGTAATAAATTATGGGCGCGAGGAAAATGTATGAATCAAACCTGTCAAGCACGCCGCCGTGCCCCGGCAAAAGGTTGGAGGAATCTTTCACTCCCACTGCCCGCTTCAGCATGGACTCCGCAATATCGGAGATCTGGCCGAAAATGCCTATCAGAATGCCTGCAGCAAGCGCGAAGGCGGGGGAAACGGTTGTTTTCGCGGCCATGCGCAAAACGAAAACCGTGCCGATAGCGAAAATAAAACCGGCCACCGCGCCCTCCCAGGTTTTTTTGGGGCTTATAGTGGACAGTTGGCGTCTGCCGAAACGCTTACCGATGAAATAGGCCGCTGTATCCATTATCCAGACCGTCACTATCAGCATAAAAGTAAGCCATTCCCCGTCGGGCCTGAGGTCCCGCAGAGCTATAAGATGAAAAAGGCACCAGCTCAGCATAAAAATACCCAGCAAAGTAAACCCTATACGCTCAAGATACTTTTGGGTGGAAAAAAGCTCGTAGAGCATGGCGAAAATTACGGTAAGCGAGATAAAAAACCCGGCAAAATTATCGCCTCCCGCCTGGGCCGCGTAGTTATGGTCAAAATAAAGCGCCGCCGGCAGCAGCAGCCCCATTATAAAAAGCGTGGCCCTCTGCACCGGCTTGCCGCCCAGCTTAAGCAGGGTGTGATACTCGTATAATGAAAGCAGGATTACGACAAAAATAAAACCGGCATAGGGCAGACCACCCGCGTGGATCAGCAAAACCACCAGCGGGATACCCGCTACCGCGGTTAAAAATCTGGGTAAAGGCATAATCTATCCTCTTGCTTGCAGTGACTCTGGCCTGTCGCGGGCCTATGGCGCTGTCCGCGACTGTGACTCTGGCCTGTCGCGGGCCTATGGCGCTGTCCGCGACTGCGCCATATCGGGACCTATGGTCGACAAACGACCTTGTGCTCTTGTGACCTGCTAGGCTCCTCTCCTTCTTTCACGGTTCTGGTAATCCGACAGGGCCTGGGCAAATTCCTTCGCACCGAAATCGGGCCAAAGGGTATCGGTAACATAAAACTCAGCGTATGCCGTCTGCCACAGCAGGAAATTTGAAATGCGCCGCTCGCCCGAAGTTCTTATCAGCAGATCCGGGTCCGGCAGGGCGGGAGTATAGAGCAGCGAAGAAAATGTTTTTTCGTCCACTTTTTTAAGGCCGGAAGCGAGTGCGGCGTTGACGGCGTCAAGTATCTCCTGGCGGCCGCCGTAATTGATAGCGACATTAAGCGTCATGCCGGTATTATGCGAAAGTTCTTTGGTCGTAGAATCGATTTTTTTCCTTGCGCTCGCCGGCAGGGCGTCAAGCCTTCCGCTTATCACCAGCCGCACCCTTTCGCGGTTAAGCTCTTCGGCATAGTTGGTGATGGCCTGCTCAAGCAAAAACATTAAAGCCCTCACTTCCAGCTTTGAGCGGCTCCAGTTTTCAGTGGAGAAAGCGTAAAGAGTAAGCGCTTTAATGCCGGCGTCGCTGGCGGCTTTTACCACGGTATGCACGGCTTCCACGCCTTTTTTGTGGCCCGCCACCGAGGGAAGGCCCCGGCTTCGGGCCCAGCGGCGGTTGCCATCCATAATAATGGCCACATGTTTGGGGAGGTGCGGGCGGTCAGGGGATGTAATATTTTTTTCCATTAACAGATTAAGGTCATCACTGCCATAAGCTTGACGCTATAGGCCATAAGCTATAAGGGAACTCCTGAAAAGCATATGGCCTAAGGCTTACGGCTTATGGCGTTTTTCACACCGTCAGCAGTTCTTTTTCTTTCCCGGCCACCATATCATCCACGCTTTTTATATAGGTGTCCGTTGTTTTTTGCACGCCGGTTTCGTGGCGTTCCAGATCATCCTCGGTAATTTCGCCGGCTTTCTGTGACTTCTTTATTTTTTCAAGAATATCGCGCCTGACATTTCTTATGGCTACTCTGGAATCCTCACCCATGCTGTGCACGACTTTCACCATTTTTTTACGCTGGTCCTCGGTCATAGCGGGCAGGTTTATGCGTATAACATCGCCGTTCCTTGAGGGGGAAGTGCCAAGGTCGGCTTTCCTGAGTTCCAGTTCCACCGCCTCTATGGCGGTTTTGTCCCAGGGCCGGACCTCAAGGGTTCTGGGTTCGGGAATGGAGATGGCGGCTATCTGCTTTAACGGAACGCGGACGCCGTAATACTCAACATACACGTTATCCAGCAGCTGCGGGTTGGCGCGGCCGGTACGCAATGAAGTAAGCTCCCTCTTGAATTTTTCCACTTTTTCCATCATGTCCAGTTCAAGCTGTTCAAGTATATCGCTTATCTGTGGTCCTGGCATAAAAGCATCTCCTTGCCAATGCGTTAAAACAAAGCTATGAATTATATACTGATTATATAACTTTAAAGGCCGGCAGGGGAAACACAAGGGGAAAAGGACACGGACCGCCTAAAAGCTGCCGATGTGGTGATCTGTAGTAAATATAAGGGCGGCTATCGCATGTTTTACAGAAGAGCGCCCTTTCCTTTCACCGGAATTTGCTAAAACACTTCCCCTATCGCTATAATAGCGGATGGGCGTGAGCTACGGCGTTTTTCAGTTTTGCCGCTGACACTCTTACGGGCACATGCTTCAGGTTTCCCGCAAACAGGAGAATTATTCATGAAACCGCTCAAAATCACCCTTATATTTTCACTGGCTATATTCGCGGCAGCGGCTTTAACGATTGCCGCGCAGAATTCGGCAGCCCCCGCTGACACGAAAACGGAGAACGCGCCCGCGAAGCGAATTAAGCTTAACAAACGACCGGTAAAAGCACCGGGCGATAAAAAGGCCGCGGGACACAAAGGGCAAACGGTCTTTTTCCCCGCGGACTTCGAGGCCCAGGGATTTCGTTCCGTGACTTCGCAGGAGCATCCGGGCAATGCGGACCTTTCCAAAGTCAAGGTCTTCAAGCGGGGCGCTAAAATCCGCATGGACTTCCTGGGCCACAATGACAGGGTCTTTTCGACACAAATTGTCGACTTGGACAGGAAGCTTTTTCAGGACCTCAACGTGCTGGATAAGAGTTATTCCGAGACCGCCTTAACCCCTTTGGCGGATACCTGGATGAATATAGGCTTCCCGATCGGCAAGCACACTTTGGAGAAGTCTGCCGGGCAGAAGGACGAGAGCTGCACCTATTACAAGGTGAAACCGGCTTTCGGGACCGAGGATATGGCCGCCTGGGACTCGGTCAAGACCCGGATGTCGGTTTGCCTGAATCCGGATGGCTCCCCGGCTTTGAGCATAGTAAGCACCGTCGAGAAGAACGGAAGTGAATGGAAGAACATACTGACCTTAGAGCAGTTCCAGGCCGGCGCGCCGCAGGTGTGGTTCGCTCCGCCCGATGATTACCGCAAAATTCCCTGATGCCGCTCAGCCTTTTTATACGCTCTTAGGGCCCAGCCGGGGCTGGGCCTAAATACTGCGCAGCCTTGGGCACAAAGCCTTATGCGGCGAACTGCGGCTAATTTATAAAATAATCCCTGTCAGGCTTTCGGCCCAGCAGGGCCTATTTTAAGGAGAAATAAATGAAGATATTAATGACCGCAGTTCTGCTCGCCGCCGGTTTTTCCCCAGTTATAGCCGGGGATTTGGCGAAGCAGGGGAACTCTTTTGCGGCGCTCACCGCCCAAACCAACAAGAACGACATAAAGATCCCTTCCCCGACGACGCCCGCCAAGGTGAAGGACAAGACCGCGCAGCAGGCGCAGAGCTGGACCGACGCCGCCAAAGCGGCCTATGAGAAAGCCCTGGACGATGGCGGCCTGACGGTTTTCGCCGACCTCAAGGAGCTCCCTCCCGGCGCGCGCCGGCAGCTGGAACAGGAATTGCAGACGCTGCCGCAGGGCCCGGGCAACTCCTCCGAGGCCTTCAAGATGGCCGTCAACGGCAGGACCGCCTTCGTGGTGCAGAGCTACATTTACAGCGACTCGCTGCGCGTCTATATCTTCAACGCCGCCGGCGTGCTGGTGGCCCGCGGCGAAGGCAGCTCGGACACCCCGCTTAAATGGCTCCCGCTGCCGTAATCTGACAGCCGGCAAAAAAGGCCCGGGGTTTTAGCCCGGGCCTTTTTATTTGTGGGAATAACCGCCTGTCCGCCTGTGAAAAGCGGGAATGCCTGTTTCAGGAAGCGACGGAATCTTCTATCAGTTCGCAGATTATGTGGGCGCAAAGCAGGTGCATTTCCTGGATGCGGGGGGTATCGGTTTCGTCAATTACCAGCGCCAGGTCACAGGCGGCCTTTATGGAACCGCCGCCCCGGCCCAAAAAGCCCACAGTAAGCATGCCGAGCTCGCGGGCTTTTTTGGCGGCATTAAGAACATTGGCGCTTCCGCCTGAGGTGGAAATAGCTATAAGGGCATCGCCGCGGCGGCCAAGCGCTTCCACCTGGCGCTCAAAAACCCGCTCAAAACCATAATCGTTGGAAAGGCAGGTAAGTATGGAAGTGTCGGTGCTCAGCGCCACGGCCGCTATGGCGCGGCGCTCTTTTTTGAAGCGGCCTACAAGTTCGCCGGCTATGTGCTGACTGTCGGCGGCGGAGCCGCCGTTGCCGCAGACCAGTATCTTGCCTCCGGACGTTATAACGCCTGCAAGAGCGGAAGCTACGCGTTCTATTTCCGGCGCCAAAGCTTCCATTTTTTCTGCCGCCGCAAGGTGGCTTTTAATGGCGGAGGATATTTGAGAATTCATTTTATGAGTGTGCCGACTTTTTCGCCGTGAAAGGCTTTTTTTATGTTGCCGGGAGTGTGCAGATTGAACACAAGAATGGGGATGTGGTTTTCCATGCAAAGCGTGAGAGCGCTGGTGTCCATGAACCGCAGGCCTTTTTTCACCGCGTCCATATAGGAAATGCCTTTTATCAACCGCGCTTTTTTGTCGGTCTTCGGATCGCCCGTATATACGCCATCCACCTGCGTCGCCTTGAAAATAACATCGGCCCCTATTTCCGCCGCCCTGAGCGCCGCCGCGGTATCGGTAGTAAAATACGGATTGCCGGTGCCGCCCGCGAAAATAACCACGCGCCCTTTTTCAAGGTGGCGTATGGCGCGCCTTCTGATGAACGGCTCGGCCAGGCTTGAGATCTCTATGGCGGTCTGGACCCGCGTTGAAACTCCCTCATGCTCAAGGGCCGACTGCAAAGCCATGGCGTTGATTACGGTGGCAAGCATACCCATGTTATCCGAGGTAACGCGATCCATCCCCTTGCCGTCGCGCGCTCCGCGCCAGATATTTCCTCCGCCGATTACTACGGCAAGCTGCAGGTTTTTTTTCAAAGCCCGGCGTATTTCGCCGGAAATATAAGCAAGCGCGTCAGGGCCTATGGAACGCCCGCCAAGAGGGCTTGCCAGCGCCTCGCCTGAAAGCTTAAGAAGGACTCGTTTGAACATAAGATATCGGAATTAAGGAACTCCTTCCCTATTCGCTAATCGCTATTCTCTATTCGCTATCCCTTACTCCACGCCTACGATATAGCAGTCAAAACGCTTGACGGTGATATTGCCACCGAGCTTTGCCGCCATATTTTTCACCGTCTGCGACACGCTGATTTTTGCATCCCTTATTGAGGCCTGCTCAAGCAGGCAGGATTCCTGGTAAAACTTGTTCACGCGGCCTTCCAGCATCTTGACCATGCCTTCCGGAGACTTGGCCTTGTGGGGCTTGCCGGTCTCGGCGGCCAAGGCCTTGGCGTCTTCCTCGTCTTTCTCCATCTTGGCGCGGTATATCTCGCGCTCCTTCTCAATCATATCGGCCGGCACATCTTCTTTCCTGAGCCACTTCGGGTGCATCGCCACGCTCTGCATGGCGATTTCCTTGGCGAGGTTCAAAAGTTCGGTTTTGGCCGCGGAAAGCTCGCCGTCAAATTCCACTTCCACCATGGCGGCTTTTCTGACGTCGGAATGGAGATAAAAATTTACAGCGGATTTGGGCCCGGAGTGATAAACCACGCCGCGTCGGATCTGCATATTCTCGCCCATTTTGACGGCAACGGCCTGCAGTTTTTCTTTGGCGGAGGCGTTACCCGCCGGGTCAGCCATGGAGGCGTCGCCAAGCATGGAAGAAACAAGCTCCAGCGCTAAATTGCCGACTGCGGGGTTTTTTGCCACAAAATCCGTTTCGCAGTTTATTTCTATCATGGCGAATGTTTTGGCATCGGGAGAGGCTGCAAGCGCCACCACGCCTTCCTTCATCAGGCGGCCGGCTCGCTTGGCAAGACCGGCAAGGCCTTTTTTCCTTAAAAGCTCAACGGCTTTGGACAGGTCGCCGGCGGATTCTTTCAGAGCGCTCTTGCAATCCATTATGCCGGCTCCGGTCTGACTTCTTAAACTCATTACCTGTTCGCTGGTTATTGTGGGGGTCATGATATTCTCCTTCAAGGTATGATGAAAATTTACTTTTGTTTTTTAAAACGCCCCCCCAAATTTGGGGGGGCGTTTTGGCTGTGTATTTCAACAGGCCGGTTATTCCTCAGTTTTCACAGATTCAGTCGGCATTTCCAAGGGGGCCTCTTCAACCGCTGCCGGCTGCGCTTCCTGGGCCGGCTGTTCTTCCGTCACAGGCTGCTCGGCGGCGGGAAAGTCCGATACCTGGAGTTCGGCCTGCTGCGCATCGGGGAGTTCCGCCGGCTGAACGGCAGGGGCCTTTGCCGCTTCCGCTTCGGCGCGTCCATCTATCACGGCGTCGGCCATAGTGGCGCAGAAAAGCCGTATAGAGCGCGCGGCATCGTCGTTTCCTGGAATGGGCCAGTCAAGCATGTCGGGGTCGCAATTGGTATCGCAGACGCCAACCAGCGTTATGCCGAGTTTCTTGGCCTCTCTGAGGGCGTTGTTTTCTTCAATGGGGTCTACGATAAACATGACTTCAGGCAGATTTTTCATGTGGCGTATGCCCGTAAGCAGTTTCAACATCCGGTTTTTTTCTTTCGTCAGGCGGGAAACTTCTTTTTTTGACATGACGCGGAAAAGACCGTCGCTTTCCATCTTTTCCAGTTCTTCCAGCCTTTTAACGGATTTTTTTATGGTCTCGAAATTAGTGAGCGTGCCGCCGAGCCATTTTTCATAAACGCAGGGAACATTTGCCCTCTCGGCCTCTTCCTTAAGGATATCTTTGGCCTGCTTCTTGGTGCCCACGAAAAGAAAGCGTTTGCCTTCCTTGGCGCAGTCTTTCACGAAGTTGTAGGTCTTCCTGATTTCCTTTACGGTTTTCTGCAAATCCAGAATATGTATCCCGTTCCTCTCGCCGAATATATAACGGGACATTTTGGGGTTCCATCTGTAGGTCTGATGACCGAAATGCACTCCGGCTTCCAGCATGCTTTTCATTGATATGTTTAACATTTAATTTTTCTCTCCTCCGTGACCGCAGCGTTTCTTTTCCCGCCCTCAAGGAGCAGGATTTCACTTTCGTTATGTTATCATATTCGGGAAGCCCAATTCAACGGTTTTTTACACGGCCATGCCTTATTTCCTATACTCTAGCTAGGATGGCAGAAGGAATGTTATGAAACTAGCCGTGGCGCAGATAAATCCGAAAGTGGGCGACATTGAGGGCAATCTGGCCCGCATAAAAAAATTCGCCCTGGCGGCGGCCGCGGCCGGCGCGGAAATAACGATTTTCCCCGAACTGACGCTGACCGGCTATCCGCCGCTGGACCTGCTTGAGAGGGAAGACTTCGTAAAAGCGAACCTGACGGCCCTTAAAAAACTTGCCGCCTTCAGAATTAAAACCGCTATCGTAGTAGGCTGCGTGGATTTCAACCCTTCCCCCAAGGGCAAGGCGCTGTTAAACTGCGCCGTGCTCGTGGCCGGTGGGAAAATACTCGCGCTCAGGGCCAAGTCGCTTCTGCCCACCTATGACATTTTTGACGAAGCGCGCTATTTTGAGCCCGCCGGAGAAAACCGGCCGGTTATATATAACGGGCGAAAACTGGGTTTGACTGTCTGCGAAGACATCTGGGCCGGCACGGAGCTTCTGCCAAAACGCCTTCTTTACAAAAACAACCCCGTTAAAACACTGAGCGCGGGCAAAGCGGAGATCCTTATAAATATTTCCGCCTCTCCTTATTATTACGGCAAAACGGCAAAGCGCTTCAGCATCCTTTCCTGTCTGGCTAAAAAAACCGGGAAAACCGTTGTTTATGCCAACCAGACCGGCGCCAATGACGAACTCATTTTTGACGGCAACAGTTTTATCCTGGACGCCAAAGGACGCCTGGCGGCCAAGGCCCTTTCTTTCAGAGAGGACCTTATACTGGCCGACACCGCGCTGGAACACGAGCGCCTTGAATTTGCCCTGCCCCCTAAAGGGGAAGAACTGGGTTTGGCTCTTACGCTCGGCATCAGGGATTATTTTATAAAATCAGGCCATTCAAAAGCCGTGCTGGGGCTTAGCGGCGGCATAGATTCGGCTGTTGTGGCTGCGCTGGCAGCGCGCGCGCTTGGGCCCGGCAATGTTACCGCCCTTCTCATGCCGTCGCACTACACTTCGGTTCAAAGCGTTTCAGACGCCCTGAAGCTGGCGAAAAATCTGGACATAAACTCGGAAATACTGCCCATAAAAAATATTTATTCGGCTTTTCTGAAAACATTGGGAAGCGCACGCAATAAGGGAATACCCCTTTACATGCAAAACCTTCAGGCGCGCGCGCGCGGCACGCTTTTAATGGCCCGCGCCAATAAAGACGGGGCGCTGGCGCTTGTAACCGGCAACAAGTCCGAAATAGCCATGGGCTACTGCACCCTTTATGGAGATACAGCCGGGGCTTTGGCCCCGCTGGCCGATTTGGTGAAAGAAGATGTTTACGCCGTGGCAGCCTGGCTGAATTCAACCGGTAAAGCGATACCCCGCTCCATAATAAACAGACCGCCTACAGCCGAATTGAAACCGGGCCAGAAGGACTCGGACGACCTGCCGCCCTACAAAATTCTTGACCGCTTGATCCGGCTCTATATCGAACAAAACAAAACCCCGTCGACAATAGCCGGTATTCTGGGCCTTGGCAAAAAAACGGTGATAGCTCTGTTGAAGCGGCTTGAAGCTAACGAGTACAAGCGCAAGCAGCTGCCGACCGGACTTAAGGTCTCGGAAAAATCCTTCGGCTCCGGCAGAAAAATGCCGTTGGCGAAAGCCATGGATTTTATTTCGTGAAGCACATGAACCGCGCCGGCTCCCATTTCCGCCATTTTTCAGTTTACACTTTTCATTTTGCACTCCCCATACTTCTCGTTCTGGGCCTTTTCTGTACGGCCTCCGCCCAAGCCCAACCCGCTAAGAAGAAGAAAAAAACGCTCCATCCCACCACCGCTTCAGCGAAACCGCCGAAACTGTTCAGCGGAAATTCTATCCCTCCGACAAAAGCGGAAATAATAAAACAGCTGGAACCGCCGGCCACAGCCTATCAGGAAAATATTTTTGGCCGCCTGATAAGCAAACTTTCCGTGGAAACCGCCAATGGCCCGCTGATAACTTTGCCGATAATGGAATCCAGCAAAGATACGGGGGCCGACTACGGCATAATGCCCATAATGGCCATAAGGAATAAAAAGAACCAGACCGTGAAAGCGGTAATTGCGCCGTCGCTGGATTATAACCGCAATCTGGGCGCCACGTTCACCTGGCGCTATTACATGTTCCCGAACGACAAACGTCTTATTGTAATGCGCGCGGCCCTGTCGCAGCATGTTGAAAAAGACTTTCTTTTTACTTATTACGCTCCTGATTTTTATAACAACCGCCTGCGCCTGCACGCTGAAGCGCGCGACTGGATAACCGGCAAGCCCTCTTTTTACGGTATCGGCCCGAACTCGTCAAAAAGCTCTAAAGCCAATTACGCCCTGCACCAGCGGGGGGAGGAAATAGGCCTTGAAACGCTTTTAATAAAAAATCTGTACGTGGACCTGACGCACTCTTTTTATACCCAAAGTATTTCAAGGGGCCCGCTGAAGGGCGTCCCGCAACTGGCCGACACTTTCCCCTCGTACTTTACACAGGCCGCGGAAGACAACGACTTTCTGGTCCACCGCCTGTCCCTGATCTACGACGACACAGATCATCCATTCCTGCCTAAGATAGGCACTTATGCCTCGCTTTCCGGCGCTTTCTCTTCAAAGGCGTTCATGTCGGATTATTCATACAGCCTCTACACAGCCGAAATCAAGCAGTATTATAATTATAAGGAAGAGGGGCGCTTTGTAACCGCCGTGCACTACCTGCTGCAGGAGCAGAAAGGCGACACTCTGCCCTTTTACGCCATGCCTCAACTGGGCGAATCCACCGGCTTGCGTATGGCGGGAGACGGCCGCTTCACCGACCGGGGACGGTTAGTGATGAACATAGAAGAGCGGATAACGCTTTCGCGTTCGCCGTTCATGAAATTTGTAAGTGAAGTGGAAATATCGCCTTTTTTGGATGTCGGCACGGTATTTCCGGGGCTTTCAAAAATGCGTTTCAAAAACCTCAAATGGGGTCCCGGTGTGGCGACGCGTCTGCTGATAAGGCCGCAGGTGGTGGCAACGATGGACTTCGCCTTTGGCTCCGAAGGGACCAACGCTATTATAAAGGTGGGGTATCCGTTTTGAATATAGGGTATGGGGGCAGGATTCGCCGCTTCGACGTCCCCTTTTTACTTTCCAGCAAAACTTAAGCGCACCGATAACCGGTCCATCCCGCCCGCTCCAGCCGCTCCTCAACGCTGCAGAATAATTCTTCACGCACCTTTAAAGCTGAACAGGAAAAGGCCCGCGGCGAGGGGGAAAAAGAACTACTGAGGCCCGCACCGCGGCAGACGCTATGCACAGCACCCGCTGATACGCCCGACCCTTGACATTCTCAGGAGCATGTGTTATTTTATACTAGAAAACGATATTCGTTCAATGGTTGAACATGAAAAGAGCAAATTCCGGCAAAAGCGACATAGTTGGCGACGAGATCCTTCTCGCTGCCAAGAACCTTTTCCGCACTTACGGCCTGGACAGGACGACCATGGAAAGCATAGCCGAGGCCGCCGGAAAAAGCAAAGGCACTCTCTATTATTATTTCAAAAGCAAGGAAGATGTTTTCTATGCGATAGCCTCCGCTGAACGCAAAAAAGCGCAGCAAGAACTGGAAAGCGCCGTCAATTCGTGTGCATCGGCAACGGAACGCCTGCGCACATTTTTCCAAGCACGGGAGGACATAATCAACACAAAGAGAAAGCTTTACCCGGTAATCTTCAAAGAACAAAAAAAGCATATTGAGCTCTTTTATAAGCTGCGGAGGGAAAACAGCGTGCAGGAAATAAACCTGCTGAAACGTATTCTTCTTGAAGGGGCAGGGTCCGGGGAATTCAAGAGGATCAAAAAATCAGATTGCGATATCATAGCCAGAGCCGAAATAGACTCCCGCCAGGGGAGATTTCTGAACCTGATCCTTGACGGAAAAGATCCGGTAAGGAATCACACAGTGGATATAATGATAGATATTCTTATACGCGGCATAAGTTAGAATGTATTTTTTCGCGTTTTTTTAACCAATACTGAACCGGAGAAAGCAAATATGCGGCCGATATAATCTTGCGGACGGGCGGAGCCCCCGGTTACCTGCCCAAACACCGCCCGCACAGGAGTTGATAACGACACTTATGCGATCCATCATAAAAAAACTGCCGGAACATGTTGCTCTATCCGCATTTTTCGCTGTTTTCTCCGCCATAGCGCTTAGCGCGCAGAACACCTCCGGCGCGGCCGGGCCTATTGAAGCTTCCACACAAACCGCTGCTGCTGTCGGGTCTGTTGAAGTCTCGACACAAGCCGCCGGCGCTCCGACACTTGCTATCCAGGACCTTATAGACTCAGCTAAGCAGTACGCCGACGAAAAGGACCCCGGCCTGGCCCCGGAGGAGAAGCAGCGCAGGCTTTCCATGAAGGACCGCATAAACGGTATCCTGGACCTGAGCGAGATGGCGCACCAGATACTGATAAAGCAGTGGGACAAGCTCAAGCCCGCCGACCGCGAGAAATACTCCCACCTGCTGTCCGCGCTGGTACAGAAGGTCGGCTACCCGCAGATAGCGAAATATTTCAACGGAAAGCTGGAAGTGTTATACACCGGAGAAAAACCGCTCGAAGGCGGCAACAAGGAAGTTTTGACGAAAGTATTCTACAAAGACGAGGACCTTACCCTTTTAAGCGAATTCCGCCTGCATCCCACCGATAAAGGCTGGCGTGTCTACGATGTGGTCACAGACGGCGAAAGCCTGCTTCTGATATACCGCAACCAGCACACGGGCATAATAAAGGACAAGGGCTTTCCGGAGCTTGTCAGGCTGATGGAGAAGAAGCTCAATGCGAACTAACACGATTCTGCTGGCCGCGCTGTTCGCCGGCGCCCTGCCTGCGGGCGCGGCGCAGCTCTACACGCTGGACCAATGCGCGGACTATGCGGAGGCCAACAGCCACGAGGTGCTCGAGACCGCGTTAGGCGCCGCCGGCTACCGCGCCAACGCGGACGAGGCCAGGGCCGCGCGCAATCCCAAATTCAGTCTGCTCACCTATGCCGCGCCGGCCTACAAGGTTACCGGCAACGCGCTCACCTATGACAACGACTACGGCGTCTGGGGCCCCTATTATCACGCCAAACTTGAAGTACAGATGCCCCTTTACACCTGGGGCAAGATAGACAGCTACATCGGCGCGGCCGAGCACGGAGAGAAAGTGGCGTATAGCGAGGCCGCCCAAAAAAGGGACGAGGTGCTCTACGAAGTGAAGAAGTATTACAACGGCCTGCTGCTGGCGCGCAGGTTGAAGCGTACCGTAGAGGACGCCATGAAGACCCTCAACGAGGCCATAGAAAAGGCCGACAAGCTTTACCAGGAAGGCACCGGCGAAGTGAAGAAGAGCGACCTGGAAAACCTGAAGGTCTACCTGGCCGAAGCAGAGAAGAACCAGCATCTGGCGGATAAATCCGAGACGATGGCCCGCCTGGCGCTGATGCAGAAGATGGGCATGGCGGAAAGCCCCGATTTCGACATAGCCGATACGCAGCTCAAGCCGGACCCCGGCGAGCTGGCCCCGGCGGAGACCTATGTTCAGAAAGCTTTCGCCAACAGGCCGGAGTGGCGCATGGTCCACGACGGCATACAGGCGCGCCAGCTGCTGGTGGACGCCGAACGGGCCGACCGCTATCCCATGATCTTCCTTGCCGGCGAGGCCGTCTACGACAACTCCCCGGTGCGCAGGGACCAGAAGAACCCCTGGCTTTACGACCCCTATAACGGTTTCACCGGCGGCGTGGCCGTGGGCGCCAAGTTCGACTTCGCCCCGCGCACGCTCAGCGCGAAGACGATCGCGCTGCGGGCCGAGGTGGACAAACTGAAGGAAAAAGAAAAATTCGCGCGCGAAGGCATAGAATTGCAGGTGAAGAACGCCTGGCAGAACGCCAAAGAGGCGAAAGATAATATAGACAGCGCGAAACGCGGCCTCGACGCCGCGCAGCGCTGGGTGATGGCGGCCGGGCTGGTCTATGTCATAGGCACCGGCGAAGCCAAAGACGCTCTGGAGGCCCTGGCGGCCAAAGCCAAGTCGGAAAAAGACTATTATCAGGCCATTTACGATTACAATATGGCGCGGGCCGACCTCGCCAAGTCCTGCGGTGTGAAGAAAGTGGACTAATGATGCACGATTTAGTGAACAAGGCGCTTAAATTCCTGGCCCGGCGCTATCTTCTGGTCATAGCGGTCTACGCCGTGATAACGGCGGCCGCGGCCTATTTCTCCTCCAACCTCAGGTTCGAGTCCAGCTTCGAGGACCTGCTGCCCCGCTCTTTCGCCAGCGTGCAGGCGCTGGACGACATAACCAAAGAATTCGGCGGCACCGGCTACCTGGTGCTGGATGTGGAGTCCGACAACCTCGAGAAGTCCAAACAATTCTCCGCCGACCTGGTCCGCGAGATAGAAAAACTGCCGGAAGTAAAATACGTCAACTGGCGCCAGCCAAAACAGTACTTCGATGACCGCCGCCTGCTCTACATGGATCTGGACGATCTGCAGACGGTGCGGACCAGGATAGAGAAGAAGATAGACTTCGAAAAGCAGAAGGCCAACCCTCTTTTCATAGACCTGATGGACAGCGACTACAAGCTGGACCTGTCCGACATAGAGAAGAAATACGAGGGGGAAGACGTTTTCAGGGATTACTACGTCAGCAAGGACGGACGCGAGCTGGTGCTGCTGGTAAAGCCCAACGGCCTGGCCGCGAACCTGGCCTTCTCGCGCAAGCTGGTGGGCGAAGTACAGGGCCTTGTGGACAAAGTGAACCCCGCCGGATACCACCCGTCCATAAAGGTCTCCCTCACCGGCAGATACAAAAAACAGGTAGACCTTAATAACCAGCTTATACGCGACCTTACATACACCGGCATCGGCGCCACGCTGCTGGTTCTCGTGCTGCTGGTCCTCTATTTCAAGCAGAAAAGGCCGCTGCTGCTGATAGTCCTGCCGATGGCGTCGGGCCTGTTTATCACCTTTGGCGTGACCTACCTGGTGATCGGCTATGTCAACATCATAAGCGCTTTCCTCGTCTCCATACTCATGGGCATCTCCGCCGATTACGGCATAGTCCTTTACAGCCGCTATACCGAGGAGATGCTGAAAGGGCGGGCTTCGCGGGAAGCCGTCATCGAGGCGATAGGCAACACCTGGCAACCGATAGTTCTCAGCGGCCTCACCACAGGCCTGGTATTCCTCAGCCTGCTGCTGGCCCAGTTCAAGGGCTTCTCGCAGTTCGGCTTCATAGCGGGCATAGGCGTATTCCTGAACATGTTCGTGTTCTTCACGCTGTTCCCTGCGCTGATACTGCTGCTGGAGAAGCTAAAGCCCGCCCGCTACAGCGAGATAACCCGGCTGAAGGCTTCGCACATCAACAAGTATTTCTACATACCGGTGCTGATCTTCACCGTGTTCTTTACCGCCTATTCCGTCTACAGAATGAAGGATATGAAGTTCGAGTACAACTTCAGCAAGATACAGGGCTCCAACATCCCGTCGTTCATCCTGGACGAGCGCATAAACGGGATAATAGGCACCTCGCTTACCCCGGACCTTGTTATGGTCAACAGCCTGGCCGAGGCGCGGGCCGTCTCGAAAGTGCTGGAGCAGAAGGAAAAGAACCCGGACACCACGATAGACAGCCACGCGTCACTGCTTTCCTTCCTTCCGAAGGACCAGGACAAGAAGCTGAAAGTCCTCAGGGAGATACGCGCCCTGCTGGACGACACCGCGGTCAACGTCGTGAAAGGCGCGCAGAAGAAGAAGATAAAAGACGTAAAGAAGCTGCTGGAAGTGAAAGAGATACGTCAGGGCGAACTGCCCCCGGAGATACTGCGCATGTTCTGCGGCTCGAGCCCGGACCGCTCCGCCGTGTTCATATTCCCGAAGATAAACCTGAGCGATGCGGCGCTGGTGAAGAAGTCCTCCGACGAGATACGGGACCTGCGCATACCCGGCAGGACCGCGCATCCCTGCAGCGAGTCCATAATCTTCTCCGACATAATCAACATGGTGGTGCGTGACGGGCGTATTATACTGCCGCTGGCGTTCCTGCTTACGGCCATCCCGGTCATACTGGCTTACCGCAATGTAAGGAACGTCACGCTGGTGCTGCTGCCTCTCTCGCTCGGCTTTGTGTGGATATTCGGGATACTCGCCATATTCCACATAAAGTTCAATTTTTTCAACGTGCTGATGCTGCCGCTGATATTCGGCATGGGCGACGACTACGGCGAATACGTGCACAGCCGCTACGCGGAGGAAGGCCCCGGCTCCATACACTTCGTGATGTCGCATACTGGGCCGGCGGTCTTCATGTCCGCCACCACCACTTTCATCGGCTTCGGCTCCATGCTGTTCGCAAGCCACTACGGCCTGCGCAGCATAGCCGTAATGGCGGCCATAGGCATTTCCTGCGTCTTTTTCGCGGCCATGCTGCTTCAGACCTCGATGATAATTTTGCTGGAAAAATTGGATAAACATAAAAATGATAAGAGAAAAAACTGATCCGTTTATGGCCGGCGCCGCGCGGCCGCTGGTAGTCGTATTGAACAAGGCCGGAGTGCGTCCCAACCATATTACGCTGCTGGGAGGTCTCCTCTCGTGCGCCGGGGCCTGCTTTATCGCCGCTGGCAGACTGCGGACCGGAATGCTGGTGCTTATCTTCACCTGGCTGTTCGACGTACTGGATGGCTTACTGGCCAAATACGCGGGACAGGTGAGCAAGTTTGGCGGCTTCTTTGATTCCGTGGTGGACCGCTACACCGAGGGTATGGTTTTCGCCGCGCTGGTCTACCATTACGCCAAAACCGGAGATTCGCTGATGGCAGGCGTCACGGCCGCAGCCCTTATAGGCGCGGCGGCCGTTTCGTACGCGCGCGCCCGGGCGGAGAAGGAAATAGACTCCTGCGCGGTGGGTGTGGGCGACAGGCTGGTGCGTCTGGTGACGCTGGCCTTTTTCACGCTGATCGGAGATTCACGCATAGGAGTGATAATAGTGCTGCTGCTCGCGCACTACACCGTACTGCAGCGCGTGCTTTATACGCGTAAAACGCTCTCCGCCGGACAAAAATCTGACGCCGGCGTAAAATAATTTCGGACGAACAAGGAGAAAAGTAAAATGAAAAAAACAAAGATCGCGCCGGTCGGAGGAAAACTGGGGGTGCTGATACCCGGCGTATGCGGAGCTATCTCCACCACGCTGATAGGCGGCATAGAGGCGGTTAAATCCGGTCAGGGCCGGCCCATAGGCTCGCTTACACAGATGGGCAGAATACGCCTGGGCAAGCGCACCGAAAAGAAAAACCCGCTGATAAAGGATTTTGTCCCGCTCGCGGACCTGGACAGCCTGGTGTTCGGCGGCTGGGACATTTTCGACGAGAATCTTTACGAGTCGGCGCTGAAAGCCGAAGTGCTGGAGCGCCCGCAGATAGAAACTTTGAAAGACAAACTTTCGGCCATACGTCCGATGAAGGCCGCCTTCGACCGCAAATACGTCAAGAACCTGACCGGCCCCAACGTGAAGAAAGCAAATAACAAATTTGAACTGGCCCGGCAGCTTATGGACGATATAAAGGAGTTCAAGAAAAAGAACTCGCTGGACCGAGCGGTAATGATCTGGTGCGCCTCCACCGAAACCTACATCCCGCCGAACGATGTGCACTCAACGCCGGCCAAGTTCGAACGGGCAATGAAGGCCAACCATCCGGCCATCTCGCCTTCCACGCTTTACGCCTACGCGGCCATCAAATGCGGCGTCCCTTTCATAAACGGCGCGCCCAACCTCAGCTGCAACATACCGGCGCTGGTGGAACTGGCCCGCGCCAACAAAGTGCCGGTGGCCGGCAGCGACTACAAGACCGGACAGACGCTGATGAAAACCATAATAGCTCCCGGCCTGAAGGCGAGAGCCCTCGGCATAAACGGCTGGTTCTCCACCAATATCCTTGGCAACAGGGACGGCGAGGTGCTGGACGACCCGGAGTCTTTCAAAACGAAAGAGGTGAGCAAATTGTCGGTACTTGAGAGCATACTGACACCCGGCGTATATCCGGAGCTGTACAAGAACCTGTATCACAAGGTGACTATCAATTACTATCCGCCGCGCGGAGACAACAAGGAAGGCTGGGACAACATAGACATTTTCGGCTGGCTGGGCTACCCCATGCAGCTCAAGATAGACTTTCTCTGCCGCGACTCCATACTGGCCGCGCCGCTGGCTCTGGACCTAATACTGTTCATGGATCTGGCCAAACGCGCGGGCCTCGGCGGCATACAGGAGTGGCTGTCTTTCTACTTCAAGAGCCCGATGCACGCGAAGGAAGTATATCCGGAGAACGACCTGTTCGTGCAGTTGGAAAAGTTCGAGAACAACCTGCGCCACCTGATGGGCGAGACGCTTATAACCCACCTGGGAGTGGAATATTACAAATAAAAGCGACCGCACGGGTCGCAAAATTTCAGGAGATCCATCTCAGGGGCAGGAACAACATCAGGCCGCGCATGACCAGGTTGGCCGCTATCCCGGCGAGTACGTCATCGAGAACCACGCCGAAACCGCCGCCCACGGATTCATCCGCCTGGCGTATGGGCCAGGGCTTCAGGCCGTCGAAGGCCCTGAAAAGCGCGAAAGCGCAGACCAGCGTAAAGAACCCGCGCGGCAGCCAGGCGATAGCCGCCCAGTAGCCGATGGTCTCGTCTATTATAACCCTCTGGTCGTCCTCCACGCCGGAGTCCGCGCAGAACTTATGCGACACCAGCACGGCGAAGGCCGCGGCGGCCAGCAGGAAAACCGCGTAGGCGGTCCTGCCTTCCGGCAGCAGGGGGATTAACAGCAGGCCGAGCAGAGTGCCCAGCGTGCCGCCGCCGCTGCCCCGGGACCGGCCGGTTATTTTAGCCGGAAGGAAGCCGAGATAAAAGTCGGTGGCGAACAATTCAGCGAACTTTGACCAGATCTTCATGAGGGTTAAATTGTAACAGATATACCGGCTGTATAAAAGGCGATGAAGAAAAAACTCTGCATAATCGCGGGACTCGCGATAAGCGCGGTCCTGCTCTGGCTGGCCTGCAGGCGGGTGGATTTTTACTCGCTGGCTGTCATAATGCGCGGTGTCAGGCCGCTGCCGCTGATACTGGTCCTTTTTACCGTTCTTTCCGAGCTGATAATCCGGGGGGTTAAGTGGAGCCTTCTGCTTGCCCCGTCCGGTCCGGCGCGGCCCTGGGACGCCTTGCGTCTTGAAGCCGCGGGCCTTGCGCTCAATAATGTGCTGCCCCTGCGGCTGGGGGACATATCGCGCGGCGCTTTCGGCGCGGAGTTTTTTCGCACGAACATATTCACGGTTTTTTCCACAATACTCGCCGAGAAGGCGCTGGACCTGGCGGCGCTTTTCGTTCTGTCGGCCGCGGCGGCCGAAATAAGCGGCGTAATGGTAATTATCCCGGGGCACGGTCTTTTTTGGGCGCTGGCCATAGCGGTACTTGCGGCGGCCGCCGTGTTGTTTTCCACGAATACCGGTCATGGCCGGTTTTCCGCTTCCCTTAAAAGATTTCCCGGCCTTGAGAAAACGCTGAACAGCCTGACCCTCGGTCTGAAGGCCCTGAAATCGCCGGCCTCCGCGGCCGCCATATTTTCACTGGCCCTGCTGCAGTGGTTTATGAACGCGCTGAACTATTACTGGCTGGCGCGGGCTTTTGAGATAGAAAAAACGGTTACCGTTTCAAAAAGCGTCCTGCTTTCCTTTACCGGAGCGGCCGCGTCATCCGCACCCGGTATGCCCGGTTATTTCGGCAGCTTTGAACTGGCGGTCAGCGCGGTACTCGCGGCCTGGGGAATAAGCAAAGAAACGGCTTTAGCATATGCCGCAGCCTCACATATTTTGAGTTATCTGATAATAACGGCTGCAGGCTTATTTTTTCTTTACCAGATGGAACAGTCCCTTAGTGAGATATGGTTGAAATTTTCAGACAGCAAGTGAGCGGAACCGCAGTTCAGCCAATTTTATGCCGCGCAAAAAATTCAATTTCATACGGCGGCGATGGCTCCCTCTCCGGCTGTCGGCCATATGCCTGTGCGTATGCGCCCAAGCTTCCGTGAACGCGCCGGCGCCAGGGTCGCGGGAGATTTCAATAAATGTTTCCAAGTTAAAGGTGTTCAAGCGGAATTCCGGTCCCGTCAACTACTACAAGGTAATTAACAACCCGGATGGCGCTTACATCCACAGCGCCTACAAGTGGCCTTTAAAGACCGCCGTGCTCTACTACTCCATCCCGAAGAACCTGCGCGGAAAGGTGTCGAAGATACGCTGGAAGTGGCGGGCTGTGACGCTGCCCAACGGCGGCGACGAATGCGCCGCCGGCAGGACCGATTCGGCGGCAGTGGTATATCTGGTTTGGAGGCGGGGAGCATACTCGTACTCACTCAAGTACGTGTGGAGCGCGGCAGGCATCCCGGGGAAGGTGTGCGATTACAAGCACGGCATCTTTCACGCCCAGAAGACCATCATCGTAGAAAGCGGGCAGGGGACCGGGGATTGGCACACTATGGAGCTGGATCCGGCCTTCGAATTCCGTAAATATTTAGCGGGCGGAAACGCCAAGGCTGACGTTCCCGATATTGACGGTTTCGGGATCATGAGCGACGGCGATCAGACAAAAAGCCCGAGCGAAGCGGATTTCGGCGGGTTCAGTCTTACATACCGCTGAGCCGCCGTCTGTTTTACTTTTCGCCGGAAGAAGGCTTTGCGCCGCAAAATAGGCCTTTATTTTATCCGCACAATATCTTCCGTCATTGCAGCTGCGACAGATCGGCCACATCCTCAAAAAGCGAAACAAGGGATTTTATCAGGTTCAGGCGGTTATCGCGGATCTTCGGGTCCTCGGCCATTACCATAACTTTTTCAAAAAAACTGTCCAGGCTGCCTTTGATGGAGAGCAGTTCCATCAGGCTTTTCGAGTAATTCCGGTCAGCCAGATGCTCTTTAAGTCTGGCGGAAATGCCCGCGATATCCCGGTAAAGGATCTTTTCCTCTTCTTTTTCAAACGCTCCCTCGTCGGGAGAACCGGTAAGAGCGGTTTTGCTCTGCCGCAGAATGTTTTTTGCCCGCTTGAAAGCCATGGCTACGGCGGCAAAGTCGGAATTTGAGCGGAAGGCGTTTATATCTTTCAGGCGGGCGCGGCAATCGGGCAAATCCCCAGCCCTCATGAAAAATTCCCTTACGGCTTTAACTTCGTCGAACTTAAAATCCTCCTCCTCAAAAATGCTTTGGGCTCTCTGCCAGGTAAAATCAAGCAGTTTCGCCTTTAACGCGGCGGCGTCGAACGAAGCGGGCGGCATCGGTAAATATTCCAAAGCCCGTTCGAAAGCGGCGGCGAGGTTGATCTTAAAGCCTTTTTCAAGCGCGATCCGGGCTATGCCATGGGCGAGTCTCTTAAGGGCGTGCGGGTCTTCGCTGCCCGTGGGGATCATTTCAAGCGCGAAGTCGGCTGCAAGGGTGTCCAGCTTTCCGGCCATGGACACCAGCGCGCCCTCGGCCGACGACGGGAGGGGGGATTTGGCTGAAAGCGGCCAGTAAAATTCGCCCACGGCGCGGGAAGCGGTTTCGCTAAGACCCGAGTTTTTTGCGTAGTAATAGCCCATGGCGCCCTGCAGCTCGGTAAATTCCCTGACCACGTCGCTCACGAGATCGATGTAAACATAGCCCGAAGCTTTTATGGCCTCTTCCTTATTAACAGGGAAACCGCAATTATCGCAAAGCCATACGGCGAGTTTTTTAACCCGCTCCGTTTTGTCATGCATCGAGCCGAGTTTTTTCTGGAAAGTAACGCTTTTCAGTTTCTCATTGAAACTTTCCAGCGGCACGGCCAGGTCGCGCGAGAAGAAGAACACGGCGTCCCGGAACCGCGCCTCAAGCACATTTTTAAACCCGGCTTCAACATTGTGCTGCCCCTTTGACACACCGTCGCGTATACCGACAAAATGCGGCTCAAGCCCCGCCCTTTTGGGCCAGGAAGCGTGGCCTGCCGCCGCACCCGTATCTCCCGGACCGGCAGATTGCTCCAAAAGGGCGGGGCAAGCCCGCCCTTTTAAGCCCGAGACTGTAAAAAATTTAAGCTGTTTTTTCATCACCAGGTGCACCAGCTCAGCGGGCAGTTTCAGAAAATCCTGCGAGTATTCGCCCACCACGCACACAGGGTATTCGATCAGATAGAGATTCTCGTGAAGCAGTTCCTCGTCCACATCCACCTCAAGCTTCATCCTTTGAGAAACCCGCTCCAGCTCGGCGCGCAGCGTCTTAAGGCGCACCTCATCCTTAACTATAACATTGGCGTTTTCAAGCAGTTTGAAATATTTTTCGGCTGAGAGCACGCTAAGACGGCGCGACCCCTTTGCGCTTAAGCCCACGCTAAGGCGGCCCGACTTCACGCCGGCGATCTTAAAAGCCACTGGTCTGTCTCCGTAAAGAGCGAGCAGGCCGCGTATCGGACGGGCGAAACGAAAGCGTTCGGCTTCCCAAACCATGTTTTTCGGGAACTGAAGTTTGGAAATAATTTTCGGAAATATTCCGGAAAGCGCTTTCCCGGCGGAGCGGCCCGGAATTTTCTCCTCAAAAACCAGCACCTCGCCCTTGTTCGGCACGGTTTCAACGGCAAGCTTATCGGGGGTGGTGCCGCGCGAGCGCGCGAAACCGGCGGCCTGCGGGGTAAAATCGCCTTTTTCGTCTTTAAGCAGGCGGGCGGCCGGGCCGTAGGCCTTGTGTATTTTTTCCCCGGTCTGCGAGGGCACTCCCGTGATGTAAAGCGTCAGGCGCTTATAAGTGCCGAAGGCCTCAATGCCGTCGCAGGGCAGGCCGGCTTCGGCCATCAGCTCGGCAGCGTATTTTCTCATCTGTTCCTCTGCGGAAGTCACGAACCGGGCCGGAATATTTTCAATAAGGATTTCAAGCAGGGCGTCTCTTTTAGTCATTTCGTTCTCCAGAAAAATCTATTCGTAATCCGATCAGGCTACAGGTGACAGGTCTCCGGCTGTTCATTGTCTTTCATATAGGCCGCGGCGCAAACGCGCGCTATATCGCGCACCCTTTTAATAAGGCCCACCCGCTCGGACACCGAAATGGCGCCGCGCGCATCCAGCAGGTTGAAATTATGCGAACACTTCATTACAAGCTCGAAGGCCGGAAGATAGTAATTCATTTTCGCCAGGCGGAAAACTTCCTTTTCCCAGCGATCGAAGTCGGAACGGAGATTTTCCACGTCGGCCTCTTCAAAATTGTAGTGCGAGAACTGCTCCTCCTGCGCCTTGAACATTTGGCCGTAGGTAAGATGGTCGTTCCACTTAATGTCAAAGATATTTTTCTTTTTCTGCGAGAACATGGCCAGGCGCTCAAGGCCGTAGGTTATCTCGATACTTATGGGGCTAAGCTCGAAAGAAGCCACCTGCTGGAAATAAGTGAACTGAGTTATCTCCATGCCGTCCAGCCACACTTCCCACCCCACGCCCGAAGCGCCAAGCGTGGGGGATTCCCAATCGTCCTCTATCCAGCGGATGTCGTGTTCGCTGTGATCTATGCCGATGGCCTTCAGCGAGCTGAGGTACACCTGCTGAATATCTTTCGGGGGCGGTTTTACTACCACCTGATACTGATGGAACTTGCCGAGGCGGTTAGGGTTGTTGCCGTAACGCCCGTCGGCCGGGCGGCGGCTGGGTTCCACGTAGGCGACTTTTGTCGGTTTTGAGGTAAGCGAACCGAAAAAAGTGGCGGGGTTGAAAGTGCCGGCGCCTTTTTCGATATCATAGGGCTGGATCACGGCGCAGCCCTGGCGCGCCCAATATTGGTCGAATTTTAAAATTATATCCTGCAGGTTCATTAAGCCTCCGATTAAAAGATTACGGTGATAACAGAACGATTACAGGGATATTATTTCGAAGAAAATCGCTGTAATCTATTTTTAATCGCTGTAATCTCTTTACTGATTATACCTATTTTTAAATTTCCACGGTCTACAGGAATTGCGCGGTATTCAGCGTTACGCCCAATTGCTCGCCGAAAAATTTATTTATCAGCCCCTCAAGCATATCCCCGGCGTGCCGGTTTTCTTTCAGTTCCGCCAGCTCAAGCCAGGAACCGCAATGCACCGCCTCCCAAAAATGCGCATCAAGGCCGATAGAAGTTTCTTTAAAGCCATAGCCGGCAAGCTCCATGGCCCGCAAAATAAAGGCAAAACGCATCCAGCGGGAAGGGGGCCCGGAGTCCAGCGCCTTCAGGGCTGAAAGCAGCAGCTCGTATTTTTCCACGCTCGGCTGGGCCGCCGGCGTCAGTTTGTTAATGACCTCGCAAAAATGAAAAGCCATGAAGATCCTGTCCCGCCCGGAACGCAAGCCGGGGAAAACGGACAAGGTGGCGCCCCCGGTGCACACGGGGAAGTTTGAACCGCCGCGCAGGTAAAAACGATAATCGCCCCAGGTTACGGGTTCACTCAAAGCTTTAAGCTTGCCCGAGGTCCTGCGCACACTTTTAAAATTAACCTCAAGCTTGCCTCCCCCTTTTGTGAAAACCGTAACTATGCGGTCGCTCTCGCGCAACGGGCGGCTTCTCAGGACTATGCCGTAATCGCAAAAAATCATATATATATTTTACTAAACAATAGCCGCATCGCCGCCTTGTTTTGCAATTGCGCGCCTTAATTCATATAATTACAGCACTATGCTACCTACATACCGACCGAATGTTAGAAAAAGAAAAAAACACATCGGCTTCCGCGCCAAAATGAAAACCCCGGGCGGCAGAAAAACCCTGGCACGGCGCCGCCGGAAAGGCCGATGGAGCTTAATACCCGACGTTGATTAGTTGGAAAGGCTATTAGACTGGAGGAAGAGTGGGCTGAAGGCAAAGAGCGGACTGAAAAGTTATGCTTAAAAGTCTTCAACCTTCAGCCTAAACGACCTAAGCCGTTACTTACACAGTGAAAAAGTTAACTTTTTCAAGAGTTTCGCGACTGCGTCTCCGGAAGGCATTTGAATTTATTTTTGCCAAAGGCTCAAAAACAGCCACTAAAGATTTTGTAATGTGGCACACGATTGAAACTGGGCCTGAAACCGGGAAAAAAATAGGCGTTATAGCCTCGAAAAAAACCGGCGGCGCGGTAAGGCGAAACAGACTTAAAAGGCTTCTAAGGGAAGCCTTCAGGCTGTCGAAAGACGAGTTGAAAGATGGAGCGCGCGTTATAATCTATTTCAAGGCGGGCTGCGCTATAGATAGTTTGAATGAAGCCGCGGCCGCCCTTGACAGAATATTTTTGAAAGCGCGCCTGAAGAAATGAAAGCCGGCAAAACCTGCCTTAAAAACTTTACAGGTCAGACACTGCGGGGGCTTGAGTCCGCTTACCGGACGCTCAGGCCCTTTTTGGGCCCGAAGGCCTGCAGATTTTATCCCACCTGTTCTGAATACGGTTTTGAATCGCTTAAGAGACACGGCCCGCTTAAAGGGTCCGCGCTCGCTTTAAAAAGAATAGCCAGCTGCCATCCTTTCAATCCGGGCGGTTACGACCCGGTGCCCTGAAGTTTCCCTTGAAGCCTCCCTTGTTCCAAATTCAGGGAGGTGGAAATGCAGAAGAATCTTGTACTGGCCGTAGTCCTGTCGTCACTGGTTTATATTTTCTGGTATTCCTACATGGAAAAGAAGGCGCCTCCCCAGGGCGCCGCTTCCTCCGCAGTTTCCTCTCAAACTCAAACCGCCCAAAACACTTCAGCCTCCGCTTATAGTCCGCAGGCCGCCCTGCCGCAGGCCGCCGGTGAACTGCCGGCCGACTGGAAAAAAGACGCCCTTCAGGTTAAACTCGGCAAAGCGGAGTATTCCCTGCACCCCGCCGGCGCTTCAATAAAAAGCCTGGTTTACGAAGGTCCGGTCGCCCCCATAGAAATGGTGCTTTCGCCGGAAGGAGGATTATTCTCAAGCTTTGAAGGCCTTACCTTTTCCATAAAAAACAAATCAGCGCAAAACCCGGAATTTTCCGCAAGAACTCCGCAGGGCGTGACTATAGTGAAAAAGTTCATTTTAAACGGCCCCGATAAAATAAATTCGATCGAAATAACCGCCTCGAACTCCTCGTCAAAGCCCGCCGCGCTTGCGCCCTGGACGCTTTCAATAGGGCCGGGACTTGGCACGGCACCCAGCGAGCAAAAAGAAAATCCTAAATTGACAGCGGCCAAATATACCTTTCAGGAGCAGGGGAAAAAACACCCCACTGTGGGAAAGATCAAGGAAGACACGCAGGCGGATAACTGGGTGTGGGCCGGAGTGGACAACCGCTATTTCCTGACCGCGATCATCGGCGGCGATTTCGCCAAAGACCGCCTGCTCTACTCGCAGGTGGAAGTAAAGGGCAACAAGCTGCCGCGGCTCGCCATCCCCTTTGGCGAAACAAAACTCGCTCCCGGCGCGGCAAAAACCTGGAAGCTTGATTTTTACGCCGGGCCCAAAGACTACGCCCTGCTTAAAAAACTCGGGATGGGCCTTGACCGCGCGGTGGACTTCGGGTTCTTCGCGCCGCTCGCCAAGCTTGCCGACGCCTCGCTCGGCTATTTTTACCGCCTCACGGGCAACTACGGCGCGGCCATCATAATACTGAGCGTAATTATCCAGCTCATGCTGTCGCCGTTAAGCATAAAAAGCTTCAAATCCATGGCGCTGATGAAAAAAATACAGCCGGAAATGCAGGAGATACAGAAGCGCTACAAAGAAGATCCGAAACGCATGAACCAGGAAGTAATGGACCTTTACAAGCGCCACGGCACCAACCCCTTGAGCGGCTGCCTGCCGATGATCCTGCAGATACCGGTGTTTTTCGCGCTGTTCACGGCGCTCAGAAATTCCTGGAATCTGCACGGAGCGCCGTTTATTTTCTGGATCAAGGACCTGTCGGCCAAGGACCCGTATTATGTGCTGCCGCTCGTGATGGGCGCCGTAATGTTCCTGCAGCAGCACCTGAATCCGCAGACGGGCGACCCCGCCCAGGCCAAGATGATGAAATGGATGCCGGTTATTTTCACCTTTATGTTTCTCAGCTTCCCCTCCGGGCTCGTGATGTACTGGCTTATAAACAGCCTGTGGGGATTTGCCCAGAGTATGTATCTGCAGAAGAAGATGGCGTAATACCGGCAGTGATGCTTTAAAGTTAAGTGGAGGACTAAAAAACATGAGAGAGATAAAAACAGAAGCGAACAACATACAGGACGCCGTTGAAAAAGGCCTGTCTGAAATAGGAATGCGACGCGACCAGGTGGAAGTCGTGGTGGTCTCAGAGGGCACCCGCGGTTTCCTGGGCATCGGGGCTAAAAAAGCCTGCGTTATTTTAAGGGAGAAAAAATGGACCGGAGCCGGCGCCCATGACACCGACGACAGCCGGCCCCGCCCTTCTTACGGCGGCCGTGAACCCCGGCGCTATGGCGGCGGGCGGGGGGGAGGCGGCGGGCGTTCTGAACGCGGCGGAGAGCGGCGTCCGGACTACGCTAACAGAGGGAACCGCAATTCGGAGCGCCCTCAGGAGCCGGCAAGGGATGGGAACCGCAGCGCGGATTACGCTCAGCATTCGGGAAGGGGCGAAGCAGTCCGGCCGCCGGCGGCGAATCTGATATTCAAAGAAGATACGCTGCCGGAGTCGGTAACTTCGTTCAAAGCCCCCGAGGATCCGGTTGAACACGCCAAACTGGCGCTTTCGAGAACGCTGGAACTTCTTGGCATGCCCGCCACTATCGCGGAAGCTTCATACAACCAGGCCGAAGCGCTTGTTTCACTGCGCTTTGACTGCGCCCAGACGCAGTTCTTTACCGGAGAGAACGGCCGCGCCCTGCAGGCTCTGCAGTTCCTGATAAATTCCATGCTGAACAAAAACAGGCAGCAGCGCCTGGCGCTCAGGATAGACACCGGCGACTACTGGAAGAGCAAGGAGCTGGAAATAGCCAAAAGGGTGGAGCAAGCCGTAAATGACATAAAAGCAAGCTCACAGCCTTACCGGCTTGAACCTATGCCCGCGCCCATGCGCAAGCTGGTTCATAATCTTGTAAAAAGTTCCTATCCGGAAATGGAAACGATGTCCGAAGGCGAAGGCCAGTTCCGCAAGGTGATAATACGCCAGGCGGCGCCAAAGCAGGAAGTAAAATAGAGACAGCAGTCAGGCAAGACACAAGAGCACAGGAGCACAAGTCACAAGCAAGAGGCTAAACAAGAGCACAGGATAAAACACAAATTGATTGTGCCCCTGTAACTTATGCTCTTTCTCCCCGGCTTCTTACTTGTGTTCTTGTGCTCCTGTGCTCTGTCTTCTTTCCAGCCTCCGGCTTGTAACTTGTGCTCTTGTGACCTGTGCTCTTGCTTGATTGTATGCTTATACCCGACAACTCAAGGACCATAGTCGCGCCCTCCACCCCGCCGGGAACGGGCGCCATAGCGATAGTGCGCCTGTCGGGGCGCAAGGCATTCCCCATAGCCGCCTCGTTTTTAAAACCCGGGCGCGCGCTGGCAAAGCCGAAACCGCGCGTGGCCCACATGCTTTCCGTTATGGACGGAAAGAAAACGGTGGATAATGCGGTGGCGCTTTTTTACAAAGGCCCGAAAAGCTACACGGGCGAAGATACCGTTGAAATTTTCTGCCACGGCTCGCCCTACATAATACGCTCCATCCTTAACCTCGCGGTAAAAGCCGGCGCGAGCCCCGCCGGTCCGGGGGAATTTACCCTCAGGGCTTTTTTAAAAGGCAAACTGGACCTGGCGCAGGCCGAAGCGGTAAACGACCTTATAACTTCCCAGACCGAAAGCGCCCATCGCGCTGCCCTCGGTCAGATCGAAGGGAACCTTTCCAGGCAGGTGCTGGGGCTTAAATCTAGCCTGGTAAGCCTGTTAGCGCGTCTTGAGGCGCGCCTGGATGATTCTTACGGCGACATGCCTTCTTTTGACGGGCGGGAATTTCTCGCCAAAACCCGCGCCGCAGCCGCCGGAATACGAAGGCTTTCCGCCGGGTTTGAAAACGGCCGGCGGGTAAAAGAAGGCATAAACGTAGTGATCGCGGGTGCGCCTAATTCCGGAAAATCTTCGCTTCTGAACGCTCTAATCGGCTACCCGCGCGCGATAGTTTCTCCGGCGGCCGGCACCACGCGCGACACCCTTGAAGCCAGCCTTGATATCGACGGTTTTTCGGTAAATTTCACCGACACGGCCGGGCTTGCCGAAAACACCTCCGACGCCGTAGAACACCAGGGCATACACCGCGCGATGGCCGCCATGAGGACGGCCGATATAATACTGCTTGTAAAAGACGCATCCACGCCGCAGACACGAATGGACCGCAGGGCGCTTGAAACCGCGCTTGAAACCGCTGTTCCCGGCGCGAAGCTGATCAAAATTTTCAACAAATGCGACCTCCTGAGCGAGGGCAAAGCCGGAAAAAAAAACAAGAGAGAGAGAACAGAAAACGCAGGTTTGGCCATTTCCTGCAAGACCGGCATGGGACTCTCAAATGTGACACGCTCTATCATAAGCCGGGAAAAACGCTATTTTGCCGCGCGCACGCCGGCGCTTGTAACCTCGGCGCGGCATTTCGAGGCCCTCACCTCCGCCGCCTCTGAACTTGAAAAAATGTATAAACTGAAAGCAAAACGTTCTTTTCCGCTTGAGCTCGCGGCTGAACATTTACGGGCCGCGCTGAGCGCGCTTTCCTCGATACTCGGCGAAACTACGCCGGAGGAAATACTGTCCGACATTTTCAAAAACTTCTGCGTGGGAAAATAGCATGAGAGAAGCACTCCGCCTTTTTTCAAGTCTTCTGCGCCGACCCATAGAGGCCCTGTCCGCCCTTACCGCCGCGGATTCGGACCTGAAAGCGCCGCTTATTATATTTGTCTTTTATTCGGTTCTCCACGCGTTCGTTCTGCCGAAACTTCCGCCCGCTTTCGTGCCTGAAGCGCCGGCGCTCGCTTTCGGCGATCCCTGCTATTATTATCTCTCGGCCGCTCCGATCAACCTGTTTATCGGCGCTCTTCTGGCCGCGTTTTTACCCTGGGCGGCGGACTTTTTTTCAGCCGGCAGAATAGCCCTCCGCGTGGCAGCTTCCGCCGGAATTGTAATTATCACTTTTATAGCGGCGTCGGCGTCGGGAAAGATCGCCGCTGTCTCCTGGCTTTTGCCTCCTGCTTTTATAATTTTAGCGCTGCTGGCTTTTCGACAGCGAAAGAAAGAATGCCGCGGCCTTTTCGCGGTAATACTCGCCGCCGCCTCCGTTTCTCTCGCCATGATCCCCGCTGAAATACTTACCATCGCTTTAAATTCAAAACTGCTGTTTGAAATATTCTCCGCCATAGAAGCAGTCTGGATTTTATGGCTTTTAATAAAATCGCTGGGCCTCACGGGACATGCCAGCGTACCAAGAGCGTCCGCAGCGGTGCTTTTTGCCGTCATGTTCTGCGGAGCGCTGATATTTGCCCTTTCAAGGCTGCTGCCTGACTATCTTGCGGCTGTTTTGTTGATAGCTTAACGGCAGGGGTTAGAGGCGAGGGTTTTTGGTATAGGGTTTAGGGAAGGAATTCCTTATTTCCATCAACTATCCCCTCTACGCTACCCCCTATCCCCTGACTTTATAATATGGCTTATTTTGACTATCCGGATAAATTCGACATTATAGTGGTGGGCGGCGGGCACGCCGGCTGCGAGGCGGCGCTGGCCGCCGCGCGCCTTGGCGTTAAAACCCTTCTTCTAACGCAGGACCTCGACACCATAGCGCAAATGTCGTGCAACCCCTCAATAGGCGGAACAGGCAAAGGCCAGATAGTAAGGGAAATAGACGCCCTGGGCGGAGAGATGGCGAAAGCGGCCGACGCCTCGGCGCTCAGCTATCATATGCTTAACACTTCGCGGGGCCCCGCCGTGCATTCGCCCCGCGCGCAGTGCGATAAAAAACTTTATCAGTTCACCATGAAAAGCGTCCTTGAAAAACAGCCTGACCTCCGCCTTGTGCAGGACGAGGCGGCGGCCGTATGGACAAAAGGCTCAAAGCTTGAGGGCGTTATAACCATCCGCGGCACCCGCTACAAAGCCGCATGCGTGGTGCTCAGCGCAGGCACCTTCTTGAGAGGCGTCATCCATATAGGAATGCGCGATTTCAGGGGGGGGCGCTACAACCACCCGCCGAGCGACGAACTTTCAAAAAGCCTTAAAGCTCTGGGACTGAAACTGGGAAGGCTTAAAACCGGCACCCCCATGCGCCTCAACGGCAGAAGCATAGACTTTACAAAATGCGCGGAACAGAAGCCCGACTGTCCTTTTGAGCCTTTCTCGCATTTTACAGAGGCAACGGGCGCGGCCTTTTTACCGTGCTGGATAACCCGCACCAACTCCAAAACCTCCGCCATAATAAAGGCCAACCTTTCAAAATCCCCGCTTTACTCGGGAAAAATAAAATCACTGGGCCCGCGTTATTGCCCATCAATAGAGGATAAGGTGGTAAAATTTCCCCACCATCCGGAGCACCACCTTTTCCTTGAGCCGGAAGGCTTCAACACGCTTGAGTATTACGTGAACGGCCTGTCCTCAAGCCTGCCGGAAGAAACACAGCTGGAATTTTTGCGCACCATTCCCGGCCTTGAGAAGGCGGAGTTAATGCGGCCCGCGTACGCCATTGAATACGATTTTTCTTACCCGTCACAGCTTAAATATTCGCTTGAGAGCAAACTCCTGGACGGCCTGTTTCTGGCGGGCCAGCTGAACGGCACCACGGGCTACGAAGAGGCCGCCGCCCAGGGGCTTATGGCCGGCATAAACGCGGCGCTGAAAATCCAGGGGGGGGAACCTCTGATCCTGGGCCGAGACGAGGCTTATATCGGCGTGATGATTGATGACCTTATAGCCCAGGATTTGAACGAGCCTTACCGTATGTTTACTTCAAGGGCCGAGTACCGCCTTCTGTTAAGGAAAGACAACGCGGATCTGCGTCTGGCCCCTTACGGTTTTAAACTGGGGCTGCTTGAAGCGCGCCTGAAACCCGCCTTTGAACATTACCGTCTGGCCGTGAAGGCCAGCCTTGAAAATCCAGGCGCCCACGCGCCTGACGCGAAGCTGCATCCCTGGAGCGCGGCCAAAGCCGCCAAAACCGCGCAAATAGAACGGGAATACGCGCCTTACATAGAAAGGAACCGCAAAGAAGCTCAAAAGCTGAAAACTTTTGAGCATGTGTCCATACCCGAAACGCTGGACTTTAACGCCATAAAAGGGCTGCCTTTGGAGGCAAAACAGAAACTCAGCGGTTCGCGCCCGCTTACACTCGCCCAGGCTTCGCGAGTAAGCGGCGTTACGCCCGCGGACTTGCAGCTGCTCTGGGTAACCTTGGAAAAAGCGTCAAGAACGGGGAAGAAAAAAGATGGAAAAAGGAATTGAAGAACGGCTTGGGCTTTGGGGTCTGAAACTGGACGCGCAAACCGTGGAGAACCTTGAAACGCTGGCGCAAGTGGTAAAAGAAACAAACGCCGTAATTAACTTGATCTCAAAGAACGACGAGCCCCTGCTTTGGAGCCGCCATATATCAGACTCGCTTGCCGCCGCGCCGCTGATAAAAAAACTGCTTCCGCCGGGCGCGCTGCTCGCTGACGCGGGCTCGGGGCCCGGTTTCCCGGGGCTGCCGCTCGCGGCCGCGCTGCCCGCTTTCAATTTTGAACTTTGGGATTCCAACCGTAAAAGGGTGGAATTCGCCTTGCGGGCCGCCGGCGCCATGAAACTAAAAAACACGGCGGCCTTCTACCGCAGGATAGGGCAAAGCGGCGCTTTTGAGCTGGCCCGCTACGACGCGGTGCTGGAGCGGGCCATGGGAAAACTTGAAAATATACTGCCTCAATGCTTAAATATGCTTAAATCAGGCGGGGTGTTCTTCGCGTGGCAAAGCGGCCTTGAAGACGCCCGGAGCCCCGCCTCGCTGAAAGCGCTTGAGAAAGCGGGGGCCAGGCTTGAAACCCGGTTCGCATACACGCTGCCGGGTGAAACCCGCGAGCGGTTCATACTGGTTTTCAGGAAGGGATAGCGTACCCAGGACTTTAATAAAGGAATATATTATTATATAAAGGCGCGTAAGTAGCCAGAAGCCAGAATTCAGCAGTCAGAATGAGGATTAGCACTGAATACGTTTCACCATTCTGAATTCTGACTTCTGAATCCTGTCTACCAAGTATTTTAGGAGAACAACAATGCACATACTTAACTACTACTTCACACCTTTCGCGGTAATACTTATATCTTTTGCCATATTTTTTTCCGAGCCGGAGCGGAGCGTGACTTACGTCTCCTTCGGGCTGCTGGCGGCCGCTTTCGCGCTTAACTTCTGGATTTCCGCCAATACCTACCGGCTCATGCGCCTGACCCGCAGCATAAGGGGTATTATGGTCTGGATAAATCTACTTACCAGCGCGGCTCTTTTTTACCTGCTGTCTCCGTATTGGGCGCCGATGTGGCTGTTGTTTTTAACCGCTCCGGCGGCCGCCGCCATGTTCATGAAAAAATGGCAGGTATTTCTTACAGCGCTCGCCGCTGCCGCTCTGATGCTTGGGATCTATTATCTGCTCAGCGGCGGAGACATGGGACCGCAATTGCGCGCCATGGCCGTCACCCAGGCCGTTTTTATCGTATTTTTTTCCATGTTCACCGCGGCCATGGCGGAAATGGCGGTGAAAGTGAGAGATTCGCTCAGATAAAGACGCCATATGCCATAGGCCGGATGCCATATGCAAAAATTATCGCCATAGACCATACGCCTGATGCCATAGGCTTTTAAGGAACACCTGATGTCTGAAGAGAAGTGGAAGAAGCTTGAAGTGTGGCAGTTATCCAATAAGTTTGCTTTGGATGTATATCATGCCACAAAAGAATTCCCTAAAGAGGAATTATTTGGGCTTACTTCACAGCTTAGGCGCGCAGCTCTCTCTGTCCCCACAAATATCGTGGAAGGGCATTCAAGAAGCGGTGATAAAGAATTGGCAAGATTCCTCGATATAGCCTTAGGTTCTCTCGGCGAAGCCAAATATCTGCTTTTCTTTTCAAGGCAAATTGGATTTCTTTCGGAAAGTTCTTTTTCGGCTCTTGACGCATTAATTCAAGAACTCGGATCAAAACTCTATGCCTTTTTTAAAGTAGTAAAAGGTTAAGTTTTACGGTTTTTTGCCTATGGCGTATGGCTTCTGGCAGTGCTTCTTGCCTATGGCCTATGGCCTATGGCATAAGGCTTATGGCAACTTTACATGGACATTCTAGCTAAACTTCGCGTACTGTTCTGGGTCCTGGTCATAGGGCTTTGGGGGCTTTTCATGTACCAGTACATGAACAAAGACCTCTCCCTCGTGCCGCAGATGCACATTTCACAAAACCCCTTCACCGGCAGACAACCGGAAGAAAAGGTTGTAAAAAAACAAGCCCCGCCCGGCATTTATAATCCGCCGGCGACTTTCATCCCGCCGCGGACTTCCACGGCCGCGCCCCAGGGCAGCTTTGTCAAACCTCTCGGGGGAGCGGATATCAGGGAAATAGCTTCCACCAGCATGTTGCCGGAGCACTCTCCCGAAGAGAAAGCCGCCATGCGCCCCCAGGGCGCGCAAAAGGAAAATT
This sequence comes from Elusimicrobiota bacterium, assembly GCA_026388155.1. Taxonomy (NCBI): domain Bacteria; kingdom Pseudomonadati; phylum Elusimicrobiota; species Elusimicrobiota bacterium. Next base: position 35,242 of record JAPLKI010000016.1, on the reverse strand, counting down.
ATCCGGAAACGCCTAAAGGGTTTTCCATGGAAGAAACGCGCAACTTTGTGGTTTATGAGGAAGGCCAAAAGGTGTCCGACGAGCTCGCGGGCACGGTTGAGGATCTGCACGGAAATATCATGCTCGATCTGGTGGCTTTCTCTCCCTGGACAAGAGAAAATAAAGTTTTTATCTTCTACGCGCAAACCCCCGGCACCTACCACGACATGACGGGGCGCCCCGCCTGGTCGGGCGGGTCGGCTTCTTTGAGCGAAAGGAAAATCTATCTTTACAGAAGCAACGAGGCTTTCGGAATACTTTCGCACGAACTGACGCACATGTATTTCGACAGCTTCTTCACACCCTCAAACCCGAGCCCTCTCTGGCTGAGCGAAGGAATGGCCACCTATGTGCAGTCGGAGCGCGGCTACTCAACGCCTAACTGGCTCGCGCAAAATCTGCAATTGCTCCAAAAAGGCGCCGGCTTCAAACTTAAGGACCTGATGCGCATAGAAAACCTGCAGGGCGCCGACCCGGACAGCGTGCGTCTTTGGTACGCCCAATCCTACAGCGTGGTCCGCTTCCTGCTAAAAATAAAAGCGGGCGACGCTTTTTATGTTTTTTGCAAGGCAGTGAGAGACGGAAAACCCGTCGCACAGGCCCTTTACCAGGCCTACGGCATGCCCTACAATAAACTCTCCTCGCTTGAATACGCCTGGCGTTACGACCTGAAGACCGGCAAACTTGCCACGGCGAATCAATAACCGTTTTTCTCATTAAGTTGACTAAAGTCACACATGCCTTTTTTCCGCCGCCGCGCAATTCCATAAAAAGTCCTTATTATTCAATGCTTTTTTCATCAGGGTATTGACAAGCACATATCCATTCACATATACTCTAAGTCCGGTGGTGTGAAGTGGTGGATAGTATATCAGGGGTGGAGGGAAAAGGTTAATCATGGGCGCATTATACGGTGAATACTCATACATAATGGACGGCAAGAGCCGCATATTCATTCCCGCCCGCTTCCGCCAGGAATTGCAGAAAGAAGATAAAACACATTTCATGATCACAATAGGCTTTGATCGCTCGCTCTCGCTGTTCCTTCCGTCAAAGTGGGAAGAACTCATTTCGGACAATATGCAGATCTTCAAGTACGAGAATAAAGAAGAGGAAAGGGCTTTTAAAAGATATTTCTTCGGCAACGCCGCGGACGCTGTTTTGGACGAACAGGGCAGGATACTGCTGCCCCAGAATCTGAAAGTTTTCGCGAACTTAAAAAAGGACGTCCTCATACGGGGCGTCGGCAACAAGGCGGAAATATGGGATGCGCAAGCCTGGTCAGAATACAAAAAAGAAAAGGTAGACCCCTCGCTCGACAAATTCAGCAAGCTGTTCGACCTATGACGGAGAATTACACGCACCAGCCCGTCATGCCGGAAGAAGTCGCCCAGCTGCTTGTCACCGAGAAGGAAGGGGTCTATGTCGACGCAACGCTGGGCATGGCGGGCCATACCCTTAAGCTCCTGTCCGTATTGGGGCCGAACGCGCGCGTTATCGGAGTGGACTGGGACCCCGAGATGGCGGCCATAGCGGCCAAAAATGTCGCGAGCTTCGGCGACAGGGTTAAAATTTTACAGGGCAATTTCGCCAACATCGATGAAATGATGAAGCGAGAAAATATCACTAATATTTCCGGCGTCCTTTTCGACCTGGGCATCTCTTCGCTGCACTTCGACAAAGCCTCGCGCGGTTTCAGTTTACGCAACGACGGCCCGCTGGACATGCGCATAAATCCGGCAAATCCCCTTACCGCCTACGCCATATTAAGATATTGGCCCTACGAGCAGATAGAGCACATTATCCGCGTTTGCGGCGAGCGCCAGGCTGGCAAAATAGCCCGGGCCATCATAGCGAAAAGGGAAACCAAACCGCTTGACACCACGGGCGAGCTCAGGGACCTTATAGAGCGCCTGATGCCCTACCGCGGAGAGAAAATACATCCCGCCACCAAAACTTTTCTGGCGCTCCGGGTGGCGGTCAACTACGAATTTGACAACCTGACGCGCGGCATACAGAAAATAATACCTTTCCTGTCAAAAGGCGGCAGGATCGGGATTATAACTTTCCATTCGCTTGAGGACCGCATAGTGAAAGAGACCTTCAAGTTCATGGCAAAACAAGGCGACTGGAAACCCGTGACAAGAAAACCCGTTACGCCGTCTCTGGAAGAAGAGGCGGGCAACAAACGGGCCAGAAGCGCAAAGCTGAGAGTGATAGAGAAGAAATAAGCGTAATACAAGGAGGCTGTATGAACCCTGAGAACATCCTGAACGCCGGTTCTAAATTGAGAAGGCTTTTCACAGGCCGGACTTCAAGAGCCCGACTCAACGGGATTAAGGCTTCCCTGTGTCCTACCAAGATCTTCTACCTGTGGGAAAAGCACGGCATCAGGCGCATTGAGCTGTTCAGCATGGAATAACAGGCTTCGGACGCCAGGTTGCAGGCAGAGTTTGGTCTTGTGGCAATAAATTATTATTTTTTCTCTGCCACCTGCAACCTGTCGCCTGCAACCTGACATCTGTCTTAAATATGACGAAAAGGACAAGAAATCTGAAATTCGCGGTGCTTGCCGCGGCAAGCGCCGTATTTTTCCTGTTCGCGTGGGAAAATATACAGGCGGTCAAGCTGGGCTACACCATAGAACAGCTCCGCAAAGACAACCTGGACATTGAAAACGCGAATACCTACCTGAAAAAGGAAATTCAGATCTCCCTGTCGCCCGAAAAACTGGAAGCCGAGGCCGTTAAGCTCGGCATGATATACCCCGAACCCGCTTCTATTGTGCTGCTTGATCCGCAATCCGAAGGCAAAGCCCCGGCTTTGGGCTGGCTCTCGAAACTGCTTCGCCGCGACCGCTTATCCATGTGAGAATCAGCCGGCTCCGGGCGACCCGCCCCGCCCTTTTGGTTCATAAAACAGCAGGCAGTTAGCTGAAGGTGAGGCAAAAAAACTTTATCGCTCGGCCAAAAGAGCGGGACCCGCCTTCGCAAAGGAGAACATGGCAGAAATATCTTCTCTAAGAAAGGCGTTCGCTCGTATCCCGCTATCCGGTGAAACCGGCCTGGCCAGAATCTTCAATGACCGCCAAAACATTAAAAACAAGAATCAAGTTCTGCGCGTATATAGCCGTGCTGCCGGCTTTGCCCGTTTCAGCGCGGTTATTCTACCTGCAGACCATAAGTCATGAAAACCTGACAGCCGCCGCTTCCCGCGAATTTAACCGCACCGTCTCGGAAACGGGGCCCAGGGGCAGGATTTTCGACTCCTCAGGCTCCCTTCTCGCGCAGTCCATAGTAACCTGGGACTGCTTCCTGTTCAAGAACGAGCTGGAAAACCCCGCCCGCGCGCTTGAAGAGCTTTCGGCGGCGCTTGATATTAAACCCTCCCAGCTGCGCGACAAGTACCGCAGGGAGAAAAACTTCGTGGTTGTAAAAAGGGGGCTGGACAGAACGGCTTGCGAAAAAATAAAAGCCCTGGAACTTAAAGGTGTTACCCTTGAGATGACCCAGACCCGGTACTATCCTTCCGGCGAGCTGGCCAGGAATGTGCTGGGCATCGTGGGCGCCAACACCGGCCTTACCGGCGTTGAACTGCTTTATGACAAGGTCCTGAGCGGCCTGGTCAGCCGGCGCGGCGTGATAAAAGACGCCTCGGGCCGCGTAATTTACGAAAACAAGGAAGGGGGGGAAGAACACCCGCGGGATATTTACCTGACACTGGACAAAAACATCCAGTTCTTCACCCAGGAAGCGGTAAAAAAAGAGGTACTGAAGAACCGGGCCGATCTGGGCATGGGCCTGGTGCAGGACCCTAACACCGGCAAGATACTTGCCATGGCCACCTACCCGGAAAACCCGGTAAAACTGCCCCCGGTGGAATGGGTTTATGAACCCGGCTCCACTTTTAAAAGCATAACTCTCTCCGCCGCGCTTGAAAAGAACGTGGTTTCGGAGCGCGACACTTTTTTCTGCGAAAAAGGCGCCTGGCAATTCAATAAGCAGGTTATTATTCACGATCACGAACCCGAAGGCACCCTCACGCTTTCGGGCGTGATAGAGCGCTCTTCAAATATCGGCGCCGCGAAAATAGGCCTTAAACTGGGGATCGAGAATTATTACCTTTACGCCAAGGCCTTCGGCTTCGGCACCAAGCCGGGCCTTGGCTTTTACGGGGAATCGGCGGGCATATTGCGGGCGCAGGCGAAATACCGCCAGATCGACCTGGCTGTGGGCTCTTACGGGCATGGCCTCGCCGCCACGCCGCTGCAGGTTATAAGCGCCTATTCGGCGCTTGCGAACGGGGGCCGCCTGCTTGAGGCCCGCCTGGTGGACAAGATAACCGATTTTGACGGAAAGGAAATTTCGCGGGAAGAACCGTCCACCGTAAGGCGCGCGGTTTCCGAGGAGACGGCGCGCAGGGTAAAAGCCATATTGCTCGCCGTGGTGGATAAAGGCACGGGCGTGAACGCCGCCGTTGCCGGCTACCGCGTGGCCGGAAAGACCGGCACCTCAAAAAAAATAGACCCGAAAACCGGCAAATACCTTACCGGCAGCAATGTGGCCTCGTTCTGCGGCTTCTTCCCGGCGGATAAGCCGATGTACACCATACTCGTGGTCATGGATAACCCCAAAACCTCGCAATACGGCGGTGAAAGCGCCGCTCCGGCTTTCCAGGAGATCTCGAAAAAGATAATTACCATGAAAGGCATAAAACCGGACGTGCCTGAACAGTTCAAAAACACACTGAAAACTTCAGTAGGCCCGATTTCGGATTGAGCTCAATGCCAGTCACTTAAGCCGCCAGGGGCGCGATCTTATAATCTTCCTCCCCTTAGCAGACGGCGATAAGTGACTGACATTGGGTTTAAGTAGGAAAATATTCTATTATCTACTTAGAAGACAGAAGTCAGTATGCTAAGTTCTAAGCTCTAAATTCTGACATGCAACTCTCTGAAATTTTAAAAGGCGGGAACTTTTCTCTGGACGGCAAAGACCCGGCTGAAATAGGCTCCATCACTAACGATTCCCGCCAAGCCGTCAAGGGTGCGCTTTTTTTCGCCCTGCCCGGCGCGAAAACCGACGGGAACCTGTACATAAAACAGGCGCTTGAAAAAGGCGCCTCCGCCATTGTTTCGCAAAACGCGCCGGACCCGGCCCTGAAAGCCGCCTACCCGGCGGCCGCCTGGGTGCTCCCCGACGATATCGCAGCCTTGCTGTCCAGCGCCTCGGCCAACTTTTATTCCAACCCGTCGGCGGAGCTTAAAGTTATAGGGCTCACCGGCACCAAGGGAAAAACCACCACAGCCTACTTTCTTGAAAGCATCCTGACCGCGTATGGCGACAAACCCGGCGTGGCCGGAACCATAGATTACCGCGTGAACGGCCGCCTGCTCGCAAAAGCCTCGAACACCACCCCGTTCGCCCACACCCTGCAGGCCCTGCTTCGCGCCATGGTTGACGCGGGGGCAAAAAGCGCCGTACTGGAGGTTTCCTCCCACGCGCTGGCACTTAAGCGCGCCGACGATGTGCAGTTCGACTGCGCCGTATTCACGAACCTCCAAAGCGACCACATGGACTTTCATAAGACCCGCGAAGATTATTTCCTCGCCAAGGCCAGACTTTTCGAACTGCTGTCCGCTTCTCCCAAAAAAAGCAAAAGCGCGGTCATAAACGCGGACGATGAAACAGCCCCGCAGCTTATAACCATGCTGCCGCCCGATCTGAGCACCTTTACCTTCGCCATTGACGGGAAAGCGGACTTCATGGCCTCGGCGATAAAAATAATGGAGCAAAAAACGCTTTTCATCCTTGAAACGCCCGAGGGCAAAATGCCCGTCGCCCTTAACCTGCTGGGCCTGCACAATGTTTACAACGCTCTGGCCGCCATAACGGCGGCTTACGCCCTGGGCATCGGGCCTGAAACAGCTATTAAAGGCGCCGCGGCCCTTACCAGGGTGCCGGGGCGGCTTGAGCGCGTGGACCTGGGGCAGGATTTCACCGTGTTCGTGGACTACGCCCACACCGGCGCGGCCCTTGAAAGCGTGCTCACGAATTTAAAAAAAATGCCGCACCAGAAAATAATAACCGTTTTCGGCTGCGGCGGCGACCGTGACCGCACCAAACGCGCCCCCATGGGAATAGCTTCCTGCTCGTTAAGCGACCAGGTTATAGTGACCAGCGACAACCCCCGCACCGAGGATCCCGCGCAGATATTCGCGGATATTGAAAAGGGGCTCGCGGGCACGTTCTTCAACTATGAAGTGCTGCCCGAACGCCGGGAAGCCATCGCAAAGGCCGTAGCCGCCGCCTCAAAAGGCGATATAGTGCTTATAGCCGGCAAAGGCCACGAGGATTATCAGATACTGAAAGACAAAACCATCCATTTCAGCGACCGCGAAGAAGCCGAAGCGGCGATACAGCGGAAAATGCAAAGTGAAAAATAAAAACGATAGCGCTTGTTCCGCTCCCCGGTTTTCCAAAATTCCCAGCTAACCGACGTATCTCAGCAAAAAATCATAAAAGATCCACTTTGCCAACGCGACAATAGGCTGTCGCGTTGGTCTGCTATGCTATTTAAGGCAAAAATTATGCTTTATCTTTATCTGGATGAAAGCGGGGACCTTGGATTTGATTTTGTAAACAAAAAACCGAGCGCATTTTTTACCATATGCGTATTGGCGATTAAGGGCCGGGAGAATGACAGGGCTTTGGCGAATGCTGTCCGTGCGGTTATTAGGCGCAAGCTTTTTAAGAGTGCAAAGAACAATTCTCCTGAGCTTAAAGGAAGCACCGCTTCATTAGAAATAAAGAAATTCTTTTACAACAAAGTCAGGTATATAACTTTTAAATTATATTCTGTAACTCTGAATAAAAAAAGAATCTACCTGCACCTTACAAAAGATAAAGACCGTATTTACAATTATATAGCAAGATTAGCGCTGGAACATGTGAATTTTAGAGAGGCGGCGGTCAGAGTAATAATGACTGTTGATAAAAGCAAATCTCGCCAAGGCATATTTAATTTCAATAACTATATGGTCAGCCAGATCAAGGCATGTCTTGACCCGCTTGTTCCTTTAGATATTTTCCATAGGAATTCCATTGAAAGCCCCAGTTTACAAGCTGTGGATATGTTCGCATGGGGGATTTTTCGTAAATACGAAAAGGATGATCTTGAATGGTTAAATGTATTTAAGTCACGGATTTGTTCGGATAGGTTGTACTTGCCTTAAAAAAAGAAGAAGAGCGTGCCGAGCAGGGACAATATCCAGGCTATCTGCCACCATACGGAGGGGAACACCTGGACCACCTGCAGCGGGCTTACCGCTCTTCATTAATAGTATAACAGAGGACCAATACACTGTCAATAGAATTTTGTCAATGAAAAATGGGATTTGCGGGTTTTCTTTCAAACATTCCCAATTTGGAACGCACTGCGTTCCGAATTGAGTGCTGGATTCCCGTGCCAAAGCAGCAATTGCCAAGTTTAGAATTGGGAAATTTCTCTGCCCTACACTATTCGCTATTCGCTCTCTTACTATTTGCTACCTAAAGATGTAAAATTCCACTAGCGGGGTTTGAGGCGTGCCGAATCTTTCATTCTCTGAGCACAAAATTAGTCAAAATACGCTTTTCCAACACGACAGACCCTTGTCGCGTTGGTCTGCTATGCTATTATTATTATGAATTCTCAACCATCAAATACATCGACAATCATTTCTAGTAAGGGCATGGAGGCAAAGTTGTATAATTTTAACATGCAGATGGCTAATAATGCCAAACCTTTTTTGAAATGGGCTGGCGGAAAACGGCAACTTTTGGACCAGTTCAAAAAGCACTTTCCAAGAGAGCTTTGCGAGCAAGGCAAAATTAAACATTTCTACGAACCTTTTTTGGGTAGCGGGGCTGTTTTCTTCTGGGTGGCGCAGCATTGCACAATAGAAAAGGCTTATCTTAATGAATTAAATCCTGAAATCTATCTGTGCTACATCTCCATAAAGAAAAATGTGGAAGCAGTGATAAAAAGTCTTAAAGCCTACGAAAAAAAGTACAACTCTTGTGATGATAAAGGGAAAGAAGTTTTTTACTATAAAATTCGCAAAGTATATAATGCAACCCAGAAAGGCTTAAGCGAGAAGAGATGTATTTCCGAAGCAGATAATAAACGAGTTGCGATGACAATCTTTCTAAATCGAACTTGTTTTAATGGTTTATATCGGGTTAATTCCAAAGGCGAATTTAATGTCCCATTTGGCCGCTACCTCAATCCTAAAATATGCGACGCGGAAAACCTAAGAAACGTCTCAAAAATACTACAGAAAGTTAAAATCACAAACGAAGACTTCTCTGTAATCAAAAATAAAATTAAAAGCGATTCGTTTGTATATTTCGATCCTCCATACAAACCCATAAGTGAAACCGCAAGTTTTACTGCATATTCTTCAAATAGTTTTACTGATGAAGATCAGGAGCGCCTTGCTCTCTTGGTTAGAGATATAGACAAAAACACTCACGCGAAAATAATGCTTAGTAATTCTGCTCCTAAATCAGATTATTTTGAGGACCTTTATGCGGGGTTTAGAATAGAAAAAGTATCTGCAACACGACTTATAAATTGCGTGGCAGAAAAGCGTGGCAAAGTTAATGAAATCCTGATAATGAATTATAAAAAATAGCAGCAGAACTGTTTTTCAGGGGGCGGTTTAAATGAAACACTCAATAATATATGAAAAGATGCTGAAGTACTCATCTCCAGATGATGTGTTTAAGCATTTCATGACCACACTAAAGCCCTCTACTATAATCTGGACATACTTCGTTAACTGGGAGAAAGTTTTCGAGTCCGTGAAAGATATTGAGGTGGGGCTCAATGTTCTAAATTATCTTATAGGCAAGCAGGATTTCGATAAAGAATTCAGATTCCTATTAAAAAAGCACCCCGAAGTGGCACAGGTATTGCCTACCTTGGTAGTGCGCGACGGTGAAGGGACCAAGAACTTTAAAATTCTGGTGGACTACAAGAATAAAAAGCTTGTGTATGAAGACTATGATTTTTCCAAAAAGACACTAAATAATGACGACATAGAAAAGTATCTTAAATTTATAACTGAAACTGGCTTTAAAAACCTGATAGTTTCCCAGAAAATTAAAAACTTGGTTGATTACATGATTGGGGTCGAAGCTGGCCTGGACAGCAATGGCCGCAAAAATCGCGGCGGATCTATTATGGAGGATATCGTTGAGGTATTTATTAAGGATATCTGCGAACGCCATAGCTTCCAGTATTTAACGGAAGCGTCTGCACCGGAGATCAAAGCCAGATTTAATAAAGATGTTCCAGTCGATAAATCTTCCAGGCGGTATGATTTTGTTGTTTACAACGGCAAAGAAATTTTTATTATCGAGGTTAATTTCTATAGTGGTGGAGGTTCCAAACTGAAATCCACCGCAGGAGAATACCGCGATTTATTCAATGTGCTGAAAGATAAGCACAAGTTTATTTGGATTACGGATGGCTATGGATGGAAAAAGACGGACCGTCCGTTGCGCGAAACCTTTGAGCATAATGACTACCTGCTGAATTTGGACATGCTGGAAAAAGGCATCTTAGAGAATCTAATTCTAAATGAAAAATAAAAAGCACGTTAGAGTTAAGGGGGCTAAGATGAAAACGTATAAAGCGAAGCGTTTACTCTCTGCCACAAAAGAGCCTAAACTCCTGGATGGCTTTAGAGCTTTTACTCCGGTCTTTACGGATCCTGAAAACCGCGCCAGCCTGTTTAAGGCCAACTGCATAGATTTCCTAAATCATCTTGCTGATGCGGAGCCACAGGGTTGCGTGGATATGATATTCGCCGACCCGCCTTATTTCCTTTCCAACGGCGGCATTTCCTGCAAAAGCGGCAGAATGGTAAGCGTAAACAAAGGCGATTGGGACAAGAGCCAGGGCCCTAATCGAAACCATGAGTTTAATCGCCAATGGCTCAGCGCTTGCCAACGCGTACTTAAGCCCAACGGAACTATTTGGGTGAGTGGGACAGCTCATGTCATATATTCAATAGGCTTTGCCATGCAGCAGCTCGGCTATAAAATCTTAAACGATATAACCTGGGTAAAACCTAACCCGCCCCCGAATCTCTCATGCCGTTACTTCACGCATTCTGCAGAAACAGTAATTTGGGCCGCGAAAAACACAGACAGCCGCCATCTTTTCCATTACCAGAAAATGCGGGAGATGGCAGGGGGAAAGCAGATGAAAAGCGTTTGGAATCAGATATATCCGCCATACGCCCCAGAGAAAGAGTTTGGGAAACATCCCACTCAAAAACCACTTGAGTTACTCGAAAGGATACTTCTAGCGAACTCCAACTCTGGGGATCTTATTTTAGACCCGTTTATGGGCTCCGGCACCACGGGGGTGGCCGCCATACAGATGGGAAGACGGTTTGTGGGGGTTGAATTAGAACCCCAATACATCGACTTGGCAGTCAAGCGGATTACTCGCGCAATTCAAAACCCACCCTTGAAACAATTGCGGTTTTTCCAAAATTAACATTTTTTTATAGGAGGCGTTTGTATGATGTTTAGTGAAAACTTTATTGACAATAAGGTGTTTGTAAAAAAATCAAGGAAGGCCCGGAAAAATCAAGATTTACCTGAGTCAGCACGTCTAGAAAACCAACTTTGGTTATTCTTATATAACATCGGTTTTAGAAAGTTAAACTGTGATGGGGAATGTACTATATCATGGGGAAAAGATAATGAGCGGTTAAAACGTGTTGATGTTATTGCGGAAAATGATGAGGTATTAATTATGGGAGGAAGGTAGCGTCTACTTTTTATGGGTATGCGAAATAAAAATGCTTATATTTCAAGCAGTTTTCCAAAGGTAGCTGCTACCTTTTTACACAGGCTGGACGTAGACTTCGTAACAGTTTAGTCCTTACCTCAGGGCATGCGGGACGGTTCTTAATATCTTAATAGTGGACAGCGGGAAAAAGGTACCAGGTACCTTTAGTGCCTAAACGTTTAAGGTTAGCCGCTGAAATGACTAAATTGCGCGACCTGCTGAACCGCATTATCTGGGACCCTTCCGAAAAGAAGGAAAAAGATAAATACCTGATAACTTACAGGGACGGCAGGATCGAACGGGATATGCAATTGGACCAGATAACCAAGGTGGACGGTTTCGGCTTTACCACCTTCGACGATTCTTACATCCCGCTTCACAGGATAAGGGCCGTCAGGAAAGGCCCCGAGATCATCTGGCGTAAAAACCCATAAATATGAGAGAAAAAGCAGCAGAAGCCTTCCGTGCGTTGCAAGTGTGCGCGCCGACCTTCCGGCGCGGCTTAAGGCTGGTCTTTCTACTTATCGTTTCGCTGGCGGCGGCAGGCTGCGTTTCCTGGTCCAAACACGGGGTAATACCCGAACCCGGCAGAAAACTGCGCGTGGCTTTGCTGCCTGTAGAGCTGGGGGTGACGATAAAACACCTTAAATATATTCAGACCACGCCGTCCGGAGGGCAGCCCGCCGGCGGCGAGCCCGAATTGATAGAAAAAGAGATGCGCGGCGTAACGAACGCTCTCTCGGCGGCCATGGAAACAAGGCTGGGGGGGTCGCAATATCTGGAAGTCATACCGCAGAATGAGTTTTCTTTGTCATTAGAGAAAGCAGGCCTTTCCTTAAGCACTGCGCCCTTAAGCGCTCAGCAGATCAGGGCATTGTGCGCCGCTTCCAGGGCGGATGCACTGTTGAAAGTAAAACTTTCCGGCTACGGCGCCATCAAACATAAATGGCTGGTTTTGCTTGTCGGGTCGGGTATGGTGGAAGGCGTTACACAGGGAATAGTGGCTTATTCCCTGGTTCATAAACAATGGGTGGCGATCGTCATAGGGGCCGAGGAGATAGCCCAGGAACTTGTTACGTGGGGCGGCGGCGCATATATTTTCAATAAGATATTCAACCCCGTGATACTGGAAGCGGAACTGCACGGGGCTGTCGACGGGGAGAAGATCTGGAGCAAAACCATTTTTGTCACGCGCGACAAGGCCGCCATAAAAAAACTGCCCAAAGAGCAGCAGGATAAACGGGAGATCCGGTTACGTCTTACCACCGACAAGGCCATCGGCGAACTTGCTGGTGCGCTTGATAAGAAGATAAAGAAAAATACCAAATAGTGAAAAAAGGTAGCGTCTACCTTTTATGGTCAAAAGGCAGTAGGAGTCTTTAATGTCTGAAGATGCCAGAGCTGCACACCCTGTTTACCTCTGCGATATCCGCGCCGGTTGCGTGCAGATCCTCGCCTCTGTTTATCAGGTACATCACAGCTTCCGGGTCGGAAACGTGCTCAAGCCCCGCCGCGTGGCCCATCTCGTGCGCAAGAACACGCACCAGCTGCATACGGTCGGTAAAGTCGTAGATGCCTATAGTCTCCATTCCCCTTGAACTCTGGTAAAAGCCTTCTTCAAAACTGCCCATGGCCGAGCCCACGCGGTTGTATTGCGCGATGCTCAAATTAAGCTGCACAATAAGCTTATTAAGCGTTGTCGCAAGGGCATCCAGAAGGTCCATATGCGCGTTCAGGGTATTCTCACGCACTTTCACGCCCGCAAAGTCATGCAGCAGCGCCGCCTCCCAGGCTTCCAACAGCCTTAATCCCGCCGCCGAGCCGCCTCCCCTCTGGCTCCTGCGCCGCACTCTTACATTGTACGCGGCTTCGTTGCGCTTGTACACGGCCAATTGAGCTTTGTACTTTGCCTGCTCGGAAGCCACCTGCACGGAGAGCGCATCGTACCTCGCTTTCAGTGTGTCGTAGGTCGCCCGGCTCTGGCCGGTTCGTATGCCCGCCGCCTTAAGTTTATCTATCGCGGCCTGGCGGATATCGTAGATAAGATAGACCGTAACGTCGCCGCCGCTTTGCGTATATTCAAAAAGATCCCTGCGCGAGGGTTCTTCCCAGACCGCTTCGGCGTCTTTAAGATCCTCGGCAAATTCATTTACCGAGATGCCGAAACGTGGGTCGATGTCGCCTATCGAATACGTAATAGGGGCTGCGCAGGGCGCCGCCTTCCTCATGACCACGCGCATCATCCCGCGGACCCGCACTGTGCGCGTATATCCTATGTACACCGCGCCCGTCAGAACCGCGATGACAAATGTCCACTCGATTATCCTTCGCATCACTAAATTATACCTTTGTCAGGGGAACCGTGGTCAGCCCCCATTGGGATATTGGAAAGAGGAAAAAGGGGAAAAAGATGTCAGGCCGCTTTTTGTTTCAAAAATCGCCTTTCCCGCTGACAACAAGCCGGCCTGAAGATATGTGAGAGGCGGAAAAAGCCGTTCCTGTTTACTGCCAGCGCAGGGTAACGGAAAACCGGTGAGCGCCGCCGATATCGCCCATCGGGACAAAAGCGTAGTCAATGCTCCAGTTGCGCAGCAGATAGGCAAATCCGGCGGTAAACCCGCTCCCGACGTCGTTGCGCGTGTTGAAACCAAAGCGCAGCGCCAGCGGCCCCAATAGCCGCGTCTCCGCGCCCACCGCGACCGAAGCCGTTTGGCTTCGCTGTTTCATAACATCCAGCGCAATAACATTCTCACGCCCTATGATTTTAAATTCATAAGCCGCTCCGGCACGCAGGTTAAAGGGCAGGTCCTCGCGCATATTCACAAAACGCACTGCCGGGCCAAAATTCTGCGCCGCAAGGCCAAGGGTCAGCCCGCTAAACGCGTGCGCCGCATATAGCAGCCCTGCATCCAGGGCAAAACCCGTCGCGATAACGCCGTCTATAGTCTCGCGGATGCATTTTACGCCCGCGCCGGCCGACAACGCTTCTGTAAGCGCGCGTCCGTAACCCGCACCGAAAGCCAGGTCAGTCAGCGTTGTTTCACCGAGCCCCGCGCCCTCGGGGTCGCTTAAAGTGGTCTCGCGCACATTGCCGAAGCCGAGAAAGTTCAGGTTCGCGCTCCAGCCTTTGGGGCCGGCGTACGCGATGTAATCCTGCGTTATCTGCTGAATGTAGACATTGTGCATGAATGTGGCTTCACTGCGGTTAACCTTCGCCAGGCCGGCGGGATTATAAAGCAGCGCGTTCGAATCCGCGGCCAGCGCCGTATAGGCTCCGCCCAGCGCCGCGGGCCGGGAGTTGGCGTCAAGGAATAAAAAATCGAACGGCTCGGCGCCCGCCGAACCGGCGGCACAGGGCCGGGCCGGCGCCAGGCTAAAGATAATAAAAAATACAATTCCAGCGTTTTTCATCTGATTATCAGCAGTTTCTTAACCACGCTCTCCAGGCCGGGGCTGCTCACTACCGTTATATACCCGCCCGAAGCCGCATTCTGCCCGGCGTTGTTGCGCGCGTCCCACCGCAGCTTGCCGGCGGTGTTCTGTGAACTGAAGCTCTTCACAAGCCGGCCGCTCACCGTATAAATTTTAATGGTCGCGTTATCGGGCAGATTGTCGAAAATAATGCCGGAGGACGGGTCCCCGGCCGAATAGGGCCTGCCCTGGTCCGGGTTGGCCCCGGTGGGCCGGTACGGGACGGGATATACCCGCAACGTGGACAAGCCGCCTACAGCACCAACGCCGAAGGACGTAAATATGGACAAATGGCTGATATTGCCCGTAACCACCTTGTTCGCCGTATCCACGGTTGAGCCCGACACGGCCTCCCATTGCCCGCTCGTCTCGTTAAGCGCGTAAAGCCGCAGCGTGTCCGCGCGCACCGTCGGCAAAGTGCCGTCCACAAAGCCTGTGTTGTTCGCGTCAGGGTAAGGGATTCTCACCGTGACCGGCAGCTCCAGCGTATTATTGGAACGGATGCCGTCCACCACAATGAGGAATTCGGTCAGGGAACTGTCCGACCCACGCATTCCCGAAGGCGCGACAGCCGCGGAGATCAAGGCTGTGGTGTTGCTCATCAGGGGACGCTGCAGCGGAGACTCGGAAAGCATCCAGCCTGTGGCGGCGCCCAAAAGCGAGGCAGGGATATCAAGCTGTGTCTTGCCGTTCATTCCCGTCAGAGTCCGGCTGGCCGTTCCTATGATGTAGGACCCAAGCCCGGGGGTGAACACGGTCACGGTGCCTGAGAGGGCCTGCCCGCCCTGGTTGGATATCTGAAGATAGCGGGAATACGCCGTGGACGAAGAAAGGCCGGTTTCCAGGTAATAAGTGGCGGAGGCCGGCAGCGAAGCCAGCAGGCCGCCGGTAGAGGTGAAAAGATGAAAATCAGCCGCAAGACCGCCGGAAGGCGGCCAGCCCCAGCGTATCGCGCCGCTTGAGACGGCGAACGCGCTCAGCTTTGGCGGGGCGGGCGCAATTGTGTCTATGGCGAACGCGAGCTCGGGGTCGTCTCCGTTCACGAAAGCGATGGCCGTTTCCCTGGTGAGGGGGACGTGGATAGCGGGGGCCACGCCGCCCGCTCCGTTACGGCTGTCCAGCTGGATGGTATGGCTTTCGTCCAGGGACCTGCCGTAAGGGAATCCGAACTGAACGCCACCGGGAAGCAATGCCGCGTCGCCCACCATGCCGAATGAACCGTTGGTGCCGTAGAACCCGATCACTTTTCCGTGCGGCGCCCGGGCTATTCCCATAGCCACGCCCTCGCCCGAACTGATGGTCCCCGGGTTCACCAGAGCCCTGACGGGGCCGCCGTAGTGCGGCGTCTGCGGCGTGATAGAGATAGAACCGCCCTGCATGATCACGTTATTGGTTTCGATGCCTATCTCGAACTCCCCGGTCAGCGCGTCGTAGTATTCCTGGTATTCATAGAAGGAAGGAACCTCGTAAAAATATCCGGAGTAGAGGGCGGCCGCCGCATCGCTGCCGCCGTGATTACCACGCAGGTCGACGATAAGGCCTGGAACATCCGCGTCCACAAAGGCCTGGATGGCGTGTTTGAAATCATCGTAGACGCTCTGGGTGAACCCCTCCATCGTCAGCCTGATATAGCCGTGTCCGCTGGGAAGTATCCTGGTGGAGATCTGTACCGAAATATCCGCGCCGGCGGCGAAATTCGCCCGCGCCAGGGTGGCGAAGCTGTCGCTTTCGGCGATAAGGGTGACGGTCTGTGTTGAGGCCTCTCCGTCGTTGCGGAAGGCAACGGTGGCCTGGGTACCCAGCGGAGCGCGGACAAGGTTGTTGAATTGTTCTATGCGTACATTATCATCGGTCGCGAGGGGGCTGTTGCCTCCCCTCCAGGCCAGATCAAGCTGGGAGAGCGCGGTCAAGACAGGCACCCCGTTCCACTGGATGATTTCCGCGCCAGGCAGTATCCCGGCCCCGGCCGCAGGGCCGCCGGGCAAGATCAGGTTTGCGATCACATGCCCGTCGTCAAGCCCCGCAACGGCAAGCCCGAATCCGCCGCCGATGCGGTTGTTGATAACGGCGTTTATGGCGGCGCCTTTTACGCTGACGTGTCCGTCGGGGATAGAAAAGCCATAGTGTCGAAGAGCGGTCAGATACGCCGTGGTGTCGCCCGCCAGCTCGGCCGCCGTTATCTGCGGGAGATACAACGCTCTGAGCGCCGCCCAGTCCATGGCCTTCCATTGCGTGAACGCGTATTCGCTGGAAATCTTGATGTGGAAAGATTCGAAGGCCTGCGTCCAGGTCATATTGCTGAAGTCTTCAGTCTGCGGGAGGGGAATGGTCCCGCTGGCGTTCCCGCGGGCGGCAAGCGCCGCAAGCGCAAGGGCGCAGATGAGCGCCGCAGCCCGTCGCAAGCGGAAGCAACCGCGTTCCGGAGCGGCGCCGTGTCTTTTTTTGGAAAAAACAGAAGGGAACATAAGTTTTACTTTAGTACCATTGGCTGTCGCCAAATTTTTGCGATAAGACTGCCTTTATAATACTAAAAATCGGGGGTTTTTATAGAAAAGGCAGGAGCCTTTTTTATGATCCAGCCGAACATCAATAGCTCATTTCCTGCGCTTGTGGTAGAATAGTATAGGAAAAGGTACCAGGTACCTTTTGAGCAGAAACAGGAGATACTCAATGGCAAACTTAAACAAGGTCATGCTTATCGGTCGCCTGACCCGCGACCCGGAAATCAAGGAATTCAGCAACGGCGGGAAAGTGGCCAACATCGGCTTCGCCGTGAACAACCGCCGCAAAAACCAGCAAAGCGGGCAGTGGGAAGAGGTCCCCGTATGGGTGGATTTAAAAGCGTTCAATCGCGATTCCGGCCGGAAGCTGGCCGACCTGATCGAAAAATACCTGCACAAGGGCCAGCAGGCCTATGTTGAAGGGCACCTCGTCCTTGAAGAGTGGGCCGGGAAGGAAGACGGCAAGAAACAATCCAAGATGGTGGTCTATGTGGACGAAATTGAGTTCCTGGGAAAGCGTGACGACGAGACTGCGGGCGATTCGGAGTCAAAAAAGCCCGCGGCCGCCAAGGCGTCAAGAGCCGGCGGGACAGTAAGGAACAAAAGTATGCAGGATTCCCCGCTTTGCGGGTCGCAAATCAAGCGCATTGCGCGCAGAATTTGCGAGGGCGTATGCCGCGCGAAGCGCACCTGAGCTCCGCGAAGGGAAAAATTCAACTGAATTTTTCAGGCTAAGTCAAAAGGTGTCGGGCTGCTTTTTTGTTTACATTTCCAGGAAGGTCCGGGGAAATGTAAGATGAATTATTGGGGCCACGCTAATTAACTATAATCGGAGCCAGTCTATGAAAAACGATAAAAGCGGAAAAGATTACGATCCTGAAGTGGAACTCGCGAAAGGCGCCAACCTAAGCGCGGCATCTTACGACAAGACCCAGAAAATTACGGTCACCGTCGGAAAAGTCACGGTGGGCGGCAAGCCCGGTATTGCCGAGATCTCAGGTTTAGCCACCGGCCAGCATGACGCGGGCATTGACGGCACCATAAATTTGTGGCTGTCCATATTCCGCTACATGCGGCCCGACGGAACAACCGACCACGTGGCCGGCTGGAATATTCCTTTGGCCCTGAAAGCCGGGCAAACGCCTATTGAGACGGCTACAGCCTTCGCTGATTATATAAATGCCGGCACCAGGCCCTATAACGCCAAAGCCGCGGAAAACAAAACCACAGCGACAGTAACGATTATATTCACTGTGATAAAATCGGGGGCATAGCATTCATATCTGCCGCTTGAACTAATATTATGACCGTGCTAAAAAACATGAAACGACAATTTCTGTTCCTGCTGTTTACCGACGAGCAATGCCGGCTGAATCACGCGTTTATGTACGCTATAGACCTGCATAAAAGCGGCTATGAGGTGAAAATAATAATTGAAGGCGCGGCCACGCAATGCTTCAATCGTTTGGCGGAAGGGGGAAAATTTACCGAACTCTTCAATGAAGCGCGGGACACCGGGCTTATAGCCGGGGCCTGCAAAACCGCCTCCGGCGGCTGCTCCACCGGCGACGCAAGCCGGAATGTGGCGGATATCGCGGCGGAGAATAAAATTAAAATGCTTTCGGCCCTGTCCGGCCACGCGGCGATAGAACCATTTATAAGCGAAGGCTATGAAGTGCTGGTGTTTTAAATAAGCGAATAGCAAGAAAGCGAATAGTGAATAGCAGATTTTTTCCAGTTGCCGCTATTCGCTATCTTACTATGCGCTATTCGCTTCTTGATATTACTATGGAATATATTAAAAAATATTTCGGTTTTGCGGAGCACGACACAAGCTTTAAAGCCGAATTCGGCGCGGGGCTGGCCACTTTCCTGACCATGTCCTACATTATCTTCGTGCAGCCCGCCGTGCTTGGCGCGGCCGGCATGGACAAGGGCGCCGTTTTCACCGCCACCTGCCTGGCCTCTGCGCTGGCCTGTTTTATAATGGGCCTTTACGCGAATTATCCCATAGCCCAGGCTCCGCTGATGGGGGAAAACTTCTTTTTCACCTACGCCGTAGTGCTCGGCATGGGCTACAGCTGGGAAAAGGCCCTTGGCCTGGTGTTCATTTCGGGCCTGGCTTTCCTGGCGCTGACGCTTACAAAATTGCGCGAGCGCCTGGTGGACGCCGTGCCCGAGAACCTGAAATACGCCATCGCCTCCGGCATAGGGCTGTTCGTGGCGCTAATCGGCTTTAAAGAGGCGGGGCTTGTTATAGCTTCGCCGTCCACACTGGTCAAGCTGGGTTCCGTCACTTCGGCGCCGGCAATTTGCGCCATGGCCGGGCTTATTGTGATGGCGGCTCTGTTCGCCCGCAAGGTTAAGGGGGCGGTGCTTATCGGCATTCTGGTTTCGGGCGCGGCCGCCTGGGCCGCGGGCCTGACAAGTTTCGGCGGTGTGGTAAGCGCGCCGCCAAGCCTGGCGCCTACTTTTTTTAAGCTGGACCTCGCCGGCCTTATGACGCCCGACGCCTTGGCCGTGGTGCTTATTTTCCTTTTCATGTCCTTGTTCGACACGCTGGGCACCCTGCTTGGCGTGGGCGTGCAGGCGGGCCTGCTTAAAAACGGGAAGCTTGAGCGTATCTCCAGGGCGCTGGTGTCGGACGCCGTGGCCACCACCGCGGGCGCGCTTATGGGCACCTCCACCGTTTCCAGCTACATAGAAAGCGCCACCGGCGTGGCCCAGGGCGGCCGTACCGGGCTTACCGCTATAACCGTGGGCGCGCTGTTCCTGTTAAGCCTGTTCTTCTCGCCGCTGGTTGGCTCTATAAACGCAGCCCTGCCGCTTGCGGACGGCACTTTTATCCACCCGGTTACGGCCCCGGCTCTCATTTTGGTGGGCGCTCTGATGATGGGTTCGGTCTGCCGCATAGACTGGCGCGACATGAGCGCCGGCATACCAGCCTTTATTACCATGGCGCTTATTCCCTTTACTTTTAACATAGCCGACGGCATAGCTTTCGGCTTTATCTCTTTCGTGGTCATAAAAACCTTATCGGGGAAGCGCAAGGACGTGCCGCCGCTGCTGTGGGTGATTTCCGCCCTGCTGGCCATGCGATACGCATTTTTAAAGTAGGTAAATTGTGAAAATATTATTGGCCGTTCTGCTGGCGGCCGCTATGCCGGGGATGGCGCGGGCGGAAAACAAACCCGCGTTTAAGTGGGTTCCCAATAACGAGTTCTACTTTATCCTGCCTTTGCCGCAGAATATATATCTGCCGGGGAACAAAGAAACCGCGCAGGTGCGTCCCTGGGGGCTGGGCCTGATGTCTTTGGGCAATGGTGAGGAGTTCTCTAAAACCGGCGGCCTGCAGCTGCAGCATGTAAACCTGAACGGCAGCAGTCTGGGCGCGGATAATTCGTTCTATATTTTTGACTTCCTGGCGGGGCTGGGCTACATGTCGCCGAAAATTCAAACCAAGCCCCTTCGCTTTACCGCTTCAGCACTGGGCGATATCGGGCTTGCGGCGGGCGACTTTTTTATGGCGCCGGTGGTTTCCGCCGGTTTGTTTTACCAGACAGACAACGGTTCTGACGCGCCCAGCGGAATAAACTTCACTTTTTTTTACCGGTTTACGGAAATAAGCCTCAGCGATATGGGCGGCGGCACTAGCGGAAAACTGCGCCCGGCCCTGGGTTTTAAAATTGGCTATATATTCAAAGGCTTCTGGACCCAGAAAGAGCCAAAGGGGTAAGGAGTTCCGGCAAACCGGAAGAACCGTATATATTTTGAATAAGCGATTTGTTAGAATTAACCGGGAATGCGGCGGTGGTTTTATAAAGGAGTAGACATGGAAAAATTAAAAGCGGCGGAATCGGTTATTGTTCAGCAGAAAAAAGAATGGGGGGAAATTTTAACCGGCTTTGAAACAAAGAACAAATATGCCGTTTTAGACTCTTCAAATCAGCAGCTGTATTGGGCCGCCGAAGAGAGCTCGGTTTTAGTCAGATTGTTCCTTAAGGTGCTAAGGCCTTTGACCATGCACATTTTATCCATGGAAGGCCGGCCCGTCATAAAATCCGTAAAACCGTTCAGATTCTTCTTCCATGAGGCGACAATTTTCAATTCCGAAGGCAGACCCCTGGGAAAGATCAAGCGCAGGTTCTCAATATTGACAAAAAAATTCACGGTTGAAGAGCCCCAGGGAGCCGTGATGTATAGCATCTGCGCGCCTGTCCTGCACCCCTGGACTTTCAAAATCTCAAAAAACGATATTGAGACAGGTGAAATAGTGAAAAAATGGAGCGGCCTGGGCAAAGAAGTTTTCACCGACGCCGATAATTTCAGCGTCAAGTTCCCGCAGGGCGCGAACGAGGAGCAAAAAGCCGTGCTTCTTGGGGCCTTGTTCCTTATAGATATGGTGTACTTCGAAAGGTGAAACGCCCCTGGCAAGAATTTGGGATCTAAAAAATGGACCTTAAAACTGACATTGAAACTCTTACAGGCGCGCTTGGCGGGAAACTGCTGAAAGGCGACCCGCGCGCGGTCTTTGACCGTTTTGAAACAGACTCGCGGAAAGTGAAGAAGGGGGATTTTTTCCTGCCGCTCAAGGGGCTTAACTACGACGCGCATACTTTCCTGCCCGCCACCCTGGCAGCCGGAGCCGGCGGCTGGATAGCGGAAGCGGCAAAACTGCCCGCCCAAAAGCCGGCAACCGTTATAGCCGTGGACAACACCCTGCTGGCCCTCCAGCGTCTGGCCGCCTGGCACAGGCAGCGCTTTAATATTCCGCTTACCGCGATAACAGGTTCCAACGGCAAGAGCACTACCAAGGAAATGCTTCTTTCAATTTTCCGGCAGGCCGGCAAAACCTGTTCGAACGCCGGCAATTGTAACAACCAGTTCGGCCTGCCCTTATCCCTGCTTGAACTGGACCAAAGCCACAAATTCGGTGTTTTTGAACTCGGCGCTTCGCGCAAGGGCGATATTCTTGAGATCGGAACCCTCGCCCGGCCCACCTGCGGCATTATAACGAATATCGGCCCGTCGCACCTGGAATATTTCGGCAGCATGGAAACCGTGTTTGAAACAAAAATCGAGCTGGCCGCCTGCCTTGCCGCCGGGGGAAAACTGGTTTACAATTCGGACGACGCTTACCTGTCCCGCCTTGAAAAATCCAAAGTCAACGGCCTTACCTTCGGCTGCGGTAAAGAGGCCGATGTCCGCGTGTCTCCGGGAAAAACCCTGGAGCTTACACATGAGGGAAAGTCCTTTAGAATAACGCTCCCGGCTCCGGCCAGCCACAATTTTTATAACGCGGCGGCGGCCGCGGGCGCCGCTTTAGCCTGCGGGCTCTCGTGGGATATGATAAAGGCAGGGCTTGAAACCTATACCCCGCCGCCCATGCGCATGCAGGTTTTACATTTTAAAGCAGCCACTATAATTCTGGACGCCTATAACGCCAACCCCCAATCCATGGCGGCGGCGCTGAAAGAACTTGCGGATTACCCGGCCCCGCGTTGGCTGATGCTTGGGGACATGAAAGAACTGGGAGCGCATTCCGCCGCCTATCACGCCGAGCTGGGGAAAGCGCTCACTGCCGCTGCGGCGGAAAAAATATTCCTGGCCGGGCCTGAAATGAAAGCGGCGGCCAACGCTTTTTACGCGGCGGGGGGAAAAGGCCTTATCTACGCGCCTGAAATGGCGGCCTGGCTCGCCGAGGCAAGGGAATTGATAGCAGGCAAAAGCGGAACTTTCCTTATAAAAGCCTCCCGCTCCATGAAATTTGAAAAAATAATAGAGGGAATGGAAAGGGGAAGTTGAAAGTGATCAGTAACCGGTAATCGGTAATCAGTGAACCGGTAAATCAGCGAACTCAGATGTTGCCTTACCGCCATTGATTGTCAATTACCCCATTCCCGCCGTTACTCCAAGCAAACCCTCCCTAAAAATAATAAAATATACCAGTGAATTTTAATTAAGATAGTTCGCCAGCACATTCAAGGTGCTAGTGCAACAAGGCTAGTCAGGATACCATTGTGTCGTGGGAATAATTGGAGGGGGTGACGGCGGGTTTGCCCGCTGCGCCCCAGTAGCGGGGAGGAGGCTCCACCCCTCAATACGGGGTGGAGGGGGACCACGGGAGGGTCCCCCCACGGGTCTGGGGCGAAGGGCAATCCGCCGGCAGGACCCCCGAACTTGCAGCCACGACACACATAAATTCCACCGCTTGTTGCACTAACGATTTGAACTTGTGGCCTGCTTTTAAGGAGTAAACATGCTTTATTACGCGTATCACCTGAAAAGTTTATTCAGCCCTTTAAATGTTATGCAGTACATAACTTTCAGGGCGGCCGGAGCCGTTATCACCTCATTCGTGTTAAGCCTTCTTTTAGGGCCCTGGCTGATAGCGAAGCTCCGTTCCTATAAAATAGGCCAGGTTCAGCGCACCGACGGCCCGAAGTCCCACCTTTCAAAGCAGGGCACCACCACCATGGGCGGCCTGCTGATATTTTTTACGCTGGTGCTCGGCACCCTGCTCTGGGCAAGGCTGGACAACCGCTTCATACTGCTTTTGCTTTTTACCACGGTAGTGCTGGCCTTCACGGGCTGGATGGACGACTACACGAAACTGGTCAAGAAGAATCCGGCCGGCGCTTCTTCAAAATTTAAATTTTCGCTGCAGATATTTACCGCCATAGTCGTGGTGGGTTACCTGGCCGTCAGCCCGCCGAACACGGCCTATTCCACCATGCTCCTTATCCCCTACACCAAGGAAGTTTACCTCAACCTCTCGGTTTTGTATTTCGCGCTCGCCATGATAGTTATAATCGGCTCTTCAAACGCCGTAAACCTGACCGACGGCCTGGACGGGCTTGCCGCCGGCTCTATAATGTTTACCGCGCTGACTTTCGCCGTTATCGCCTATTCGGCCGGCAATATCAAGCTGGCGTCCTATTTTAAAATAATCCCCGTGGAGGGAGCGGGGGAAATAGTCGTATTTTTAGGCTCCATGATGGGCTCCTGTCTGGGTTTTCTCTGGTTCAACTCCTATCCCGCCGAGGTTTTTATGGGCGACACCAGTTCTCTTTTTCTCGGCGGGGCCATAGGCGTGGCCGCCCTCTGCGTTAAAGCCGAGCTGCTGCTGCCGGTGGCCGGCGGCATTTTTCTCATTGAGACCATGTCCGTAATACTGCAGATGGGTTCCTTTAAACTGCGGAATAAAAAACGCCTTTTTTTAATGGCTCCCATACACCACCATTTTGAGCTGAAAGGCATAGCCGAATCAAAGGTCACAATGCGTTTCTGGATAGTGGGCGTAATGCTGATGCTGCTCGCGCTGTCGTCGCTGAAGATAAGGTGAAAAAGAAGTAGATAGTGGATAGTGTAGAGTGTAGAGCGTCTAAGGAATTTCCTTATAATCTCTACACTATCTACTCTCCACTCTACACTGTCTTTTAAATTAACATAATGTTCCATCCTGAAAAATTCAAAAATAAACGAGCGCTGATCATCGGCGCGGGAAAATCGGGCGCCGCCTGCGCCGGCTTGCTTGCCGCCAGGGGATTTTCCGTACTGCTGAGCGAGGCGAAAAAAGCGGCCGAAGTGCGGGATAAGATCAAAGGCCTCCCCGCTAAAGTAAAAGTGGAAACCGGCGGCCACAGCCGCGAAGTTTTCGCCTGCGGATTCGCCGTAAAAAGCCCCGGCATGCCCCGCTCCAATCCGCTGATCGTTTCACTTGAAAAAAAGGGAATTCCGGTTTTCAGCGAAGTGGAAATAGCGCTGGCTTTCTCAAAAACAAAAAATTTTCTGGCCGTCACCGGCACCAACGGAAAAACCACCACCACCGTGCTTCTGGGAGAGATAATGAAACGCCACCTCGCCGGGACGGGCGCAAGGGCTTTGGTCTGCGGCAATGTGGGAATTCCGGCCTCGGCCCTGTCGCAAAAAGCGCGCGCCGCTGATTTTATAGTGATGGAACTTTCAAGCTACCAGCTTGAAGACTCCTCCCGCCTTAAACCCGCGGTCTCCTGCGTGCTGAATATCACCCCCGACCACCTTGACCATCACGGCGGCATGGCCGGCTATATAAAGGCGAAAGAAAAAGTTTTCAAATTCCAGGGGAAAGATGATTTTTGCGTTTTAAATTACGAAGACCCGCGCTGCCGTGCGCTAGAGCGCCTTTGTAAGGCGAAAACGCTTTATTTTTCTTCGGCCCGCCGCGGGGGAGACCTTAACGCTTACAGCGGATCCGGCGGCAGCCTTGTTTTTAAAACGGGGGGGGAAACCTGCCGCTTAGCTGCGCCCGCCCTGCCGGGCGCTCATAACCTTGAAAACGCCATGTGTGCGGGGCTTATGGCGCTTGCCGCCGGGGTAAAGCCTGAAACGCTGAAAAAAGTTTTTTCAAATTTTAAGGGCGTGGAGCACCGCATAGAAACAGCGCGCGCGCTTGAAGGAGTTACATACATAAACGATTCCAAAGCCACCAATGTGGACTCAACACTGGTGGCGCTGAAGGCTTTGGGCGGCGCGAAAAACATCCACCTGATACTTGGCGGGCTGGATAAGGGCAGCCCGTATTCGCCCTTAAAACCGCTGCTGCGGAAATATGTGAAAGAGATACTTACCATAGGCTCGGCCGCCGCTAAAATCGAGAAAGAACTTTCCGGCGCCTGCCCTCTTACGCCGTCAAAAGATCTTAAAACCGCGATCAAGACCGCCCGAGCGAACGCCGCCGCTGGCGACCTGGTGCTTTTATCGCCCGCCTGCGCCTCGTTCGACCAGTTCAGCGATTACGAGGCCCGCGGCCGTAAATTTAAGGAGTTAGTAAAAAAACTTAAATGAGAATCTCCACCAGCTATTCGCTATTCGCTATTCGCTATTCGCTGCCTTTTTAATATGGACTACGCTTCAAAAAGGGAAAGACTGGATTATAATGTGATAACTAATCACAGCCTTAAATACATGGACTATTCCCTTCTCTTCATAGTTTTCTGTCTGCTGGTTTTCGGGCTGGTTTCGCTTTACTCGGCCAGCGCCATCTACGCGTCCAACAAAGGGCTGAATTCTTTTTATTTCGTCAAGCGCCAGGGGTTATATATGTTAGGCGGCCTTATTCTTACCGGGGTAATAATCCGCCTTGACCTTGAGAAAATACGGCATTTCATAAAGCCGGCCGTACTCGCCACCATTGCGCTGCTTGTGATCACCCTGTTCATGCGGCCGGTGGCGCATGTGCGGCGCTGGATACCGCTCGGGATAATGAAACTGCAGATGAGCGAATTCGCCAAGATAGCGCTGATACTTTATCTGGCCGATTATTTTGACAAAAACAACAGCCAGCTCCAGGCCTCATGGAAAGCTATGGTCAAACCTTATGCGATAACCGGGATCGTCTGCGCGCTGATAGCGCTTGAGCCCGACCTTGGCACACCCGCGCTGATCTTCCTGGTGGCCTTAATGCTGTTTTTCGCGGCCGGCGCTAAATTGAAACACATATTCCTGCCGCTTACGGGCGTGCTGCCGGTTTTTATATTTGAGCTTTTCAGGCATCCTTACCGCATAGCGCGGCTTAAAACCTTCCTCTCGCCCTGGCAGGACGCCTCGGGCACCGGCTACCAGCTGGTGCAGTCATTGCTCGCCGTGGGCTCCGGCGGCTGGCTCGGCAAGGGACTCGGGGCGTCAAAACTAAAACTCATGTATCTGCCGGAACCGCACACCGATTTCATTTTTCCCGTGATCGCGGAGGAACTGGGGCTCGCGGGCGGGCTTCTTATAGTGGCATTGTTCACCGCTTTCCTGATAAAAGGCGTGCGCGTGGCAAGAAACGCGCCGAGCCTTTATACAACGCTTGCGGCGCTCGGGCTCTCGCTTACCGTTACGCTTCAGGCTTTCTTCAATCTTTCAATGGCCATAGGGATAATCCCTACCAAGGGCATCCCGCTGCCGTTTTTTTCATACGGTGGTTCCTCAATACTCGCAAGCCTTATGGCTGTCGGACTGATTCTCAACATTTCAGCCCACAGGAGCCCGGTGAGATGGTAAGTCAGGAGTTAAGAGTTATGAGTTAGAAGTTAGAAGTCAGTATTCAGAAGCAGAACATTAGGAATTCTGACTAATGGATTCTGTCTACTTGCCAGGGAGAAATATACAGTGCAAAAATCTAAAAGAATCATTATCGCCTCGGGGGCCACGGGCGGGCACTTTTACCCGGGATTTGCCGTGGGCAGGGAACTTAAAGCATCGGGCTGGGAGCCGCTTTTTCTGGTAAAAAAAGACGACATGGCCCGAAAAACGCTGGATGAGGCATATCTCCCTTACGCCGAAATTGACACACGCGCCCTGCCAAGGACGCTTAACCCCCTGTCCCACATAGCTTTCGCATGTAAACTCGGCGGTTCGCTTAACGCCTGCCTTAAAATTATTTCCGATTTTGAGCCGGCGGTCGTGTTCGGCACCGGCAGTTATGTC
Source organism: Elusimicrobiota bacterium (assembly GCA_026388155.1). Taxonomy (NCBI): domain Bacteria; kingdom Pseudomonadati; phylum Elusimicrobiota; species Elusimicrobiota bacterium. The sequence goes on along the minus strand of JAPLKI010000016.1, from coordinate 7,928 downwards.
TCTTTTCCGGCGCTCCTCGCGGCGCGCATAAAGGGGGTGCCGGCCCTGCTGCACGAGTCTAACGCCAAATTCGGGCTTGGAAATTATCTCTGCGCCCGTTTCGCGGGCCTGGTGGCGCTGGGTCTGCCTATGCGGACCAATTCTTTCGCGGCCAAGTCGCGGCTTACAGGCACCCCCATAAGACCCTTTTTCTCCGAGCCAAAGCCCAAAGACGAAGCCAGGGAGCTTTTGGGCCTTGAAAAAGACCTGACCTCTTTCCTTGTTTTCGGCGGCAGCCAGGGCGCCCGGAGATTAAACTTGGCCGTAGTCCATGCGGTAAAAAAACTTTCCGGCCTGGGGCTTAAATTCCAGCTTGTCCATGTTGCCGGCAGGCGGGATTTTGAAAGCATAAAGACAGCCTACGGCAAAACCCTGGAAGCGAAATGGCTGAAACTTATCGCCTACGAGGAAAGAATGGACAACCTTTACTCCGCCGCCGACTTCGTGGTGGCGCGCTCAGGCGCCGGCACGGTGGCCGAGCTGCTCAGCCTCGCGAAACCGGCGGTGCTGGTGCCTTTACCCTCGTCGGCCTCCGGCCACCAGGAAGAGAACGCAAAAGTTCTTTCAGAGAAAGGCGCGGCCATATTGCTTAAAGAAGGCCCCGCCTTTGAGGCGGAACTCGCCGTCTGCCTTAAAGAACTGATAAAAGAGCATGAAAAACTCAGCGAGATGCAAAACAATTTCAAGCGGGTCCAGGCGCCGCCGCCGCTGAAAGCTGTTGAAAAATTAAAGGCGCTTATAGAAGAAATTGAAAAAAGCCATAGGCAAAAAGACGCCATAAGCTCTAAGCCATAGGCAGAAAGGCTGCCATAAGCTTTACGCCATATGCCATACGCTTTTAAGGAGTTCCCTATATAGCTTATGGCCTATGGCTTATGGCGGGCGTATTGCGCTTACGGCATATGGCGCGGCTGGAACAGCCGCAGGGCTTATGGCCTAAGGCATACGGCATATGGCAGAAAGCTTACGGAGGAAATATGGAAATTGAAAAAGGTTCAAAGTGGGTAAAGTTCGAAGTGATGGAAAATTTTATGCGCGATGTTTTCAAGGGGCTGGGCGTGCCGGCCGCCGAAGCCGCCGTCTGCGCCAATGTCCTGATAACGGCGGATAAACTGGGCATTGATTCCCACGGGGTTTCGCGCCTTAAGCCGATCTATTACGACCGCATAAAGCAGGGCATCCAGCTTGCGAAAACCAGGTTTGAAATAGTTAAAGAAACGCCCACCACCGCGGTAATAGACGGCCACAACGGCATGGGCCACTATATCTCCGTGCGCGCGATGAATATGGCCATTAAGAAAGCCAGGAAATACGGCCTGGGCATGACGGCGGTGCGGAACTCAACGCATTACGGCATAGCGGGCTACCACGCCCTTCTGGCTGCAAAAGCCGGCATGATAGGCATAACCGGCACCAACGCGCGGCCCTCGGTCGCGCCCACCTTCGGCGTGGAAAACATGCTGGGCACAAATCCCCTTACCTTCGCGATACCTACCGACGAGAAATTTCCTTTCCTTCTTGACTGCGCCACTTCAATAACTCAGCGCGGGAAGATAGAGGTTTACGCGAAACTCGGCAAAAAAATGCCCAAAGGCTGGGTTATAGACTCAAAGGGAAATTCAAAGACCGACTCCGTTGCCGTACTTAAGGACCTGGTTGCGGGCACGGCCGCGCTGGTGCCTGTGGGGGGAATAGGCGAAGAACTGGCCGGTTACAAAGGCTACGGTTATTGCGCCGTGGTTGAGATACTTTCGGCCGCGCTGCAGCAGGGCGCTTACATGAAGATGCTGCTCGGCGTGAAAGATGGTAAAAAAGTGCCCTACCCGCTGGGACATTTTTTCCTGGCCATTAACATAGAGGCGTTCACCCCCCTGCGCTCGTTCAAAAAGATAGCGGGGAACATTCTGCGCGAACTGCGTGCCTCGAAAAAAATGCCTGGCGCCAAACGCATATACACCGCCGGGGAAAAAGAGCATCTTACCTGGCTTTACCGCAAAAACAAAGGCGTTCCGCTGAACCGCGAAACCCAGAAAGAAATGCTCGCCATGCGCGCGGAGCTCGGACTTAAGAAATATAAGTTCAATTTTTAAAAATAAATTGTCATTGAAAGTGTAGAGTGCAGAGTAGATAGTGTAGAGGCTATAAAAAAATTCCTTCGACACTCTACACACTACACTATCTACTCTACACTAGTAGTGAAAATCCCATGCTTGAGGAATATAAATCCAAGTTTATAATATATTCGGGCATTTTTATGGCCTTTCTGGGCTATGGCGGCAATGCCCTGGGACTGGAGCCGTTCCACAACATGTTCTTTGTTTTTGCCTGGTGGTCGTATATCCTCATCATTGACGCCATCATCTACAATATCAAAGGGGACTCCCTGATAGTTTCAAGGACGGATGAATTTTTCGCGCTTCTGCCCTGGTCGGTTTTCATCTGGCTGGTGTTTGAAATGCTGAACCTGCGCCTTGGCAACTGGCGCTACAACGGGCTGCCCTGGACGCTTAAAATCCGCTGGATAGGTTACCTGCTCTCGTTCGCCACGGTATTGCCGGGCCTTTTTGAAACCACGGAACTGCTGGAAACCCTGGGGCTTTTCAGGAACGCCGGAACGCGGCCTCTGGCCTTCAGTCCGAAGCTCTCCGGAAAGTTTTATTATGCCGGCGCGGCCATGCTTGCGCTGCCGCTTATATTCCCTAAATATTTTTTTGCCCTCGTCTGGGCGGCTTTTATTTTCCTGTGTGAACCGTTAAATCACAGGCTTGGCCTTAAATCGCTGCTGGGCGATCTGCAAAAAGGGCGGCCGGTTAAGCTTTATAATCTGCTGGTTTCCGGAGTTATCTGCGGCTTCCTCTGGGAATTCTGGAATTACAAAGCCGGGGCAAAATGGCTTTACAACGTGCCCTTTGGCGGGCCCTGGAAGCTTTTTGAAATGCCTTTGCCGGGTTATCTCGGTTTTCCTGTTTTCGCGGTGGAATGCTACGCCATGTATAACCTTATAACCTGGCTGCGCCGCGGCAAAACCTGGGAGGAAGACTGCCAGAACCCGCATGAAACCGTAAAACCGCCCGCCTGGCTGCTTTTGTCTCTTCCCTTTGTGTTGCCGGTATTCTTTTACTACGCGCTGCGCGCCATAGACGCGCACAGCATCCAATTCTTCTACGGCTGGCTGTAAGCTCACGCAAGTCGCTTTGGGTTTAGCGCCGCAAGGTAGCACAGTCGGGGCTTGTCCCGCACTTTGGCTCGTTTACCCGAATTCTTCAGTTGAAGAATTCGGGTTAAATCTGTGGTCAGGGGGGAAGGCGAACGAGAAGCGCCAGCGCGGGCCCGGCCGGGCGGGGCTTCGCGCTCAGCAGGTTAAGCTGGTCTTAAATCCACAATCACCCGGCACTTTAAAACGCCGGCAATCTTTTTAAGCATACCAAAGGTAAGATTTTGCTCTCCGCTCTCAATACGCGAAATTGCGCCCTGTCCCGTTCCAATTGCTTTAGCCAATTGAACCTGGGTCATATGCTGATGTTCTCGTCGCTCTACGATCTTTTCCGCAATAACCGCTTCCAGGTAATACCGCTCAAAACCCTCTTTAAATCCAGGCGCCTTCATTTCCTCATGGAGCCTGTCGCGGAAAGTCCTTTTCTTATTTATCATTTTCATAATATTCCTCTCAGATTTAAACTTTGTTTCGTTTGGTCCATTCAATCATTGCTTGTTCCGCGCTTGTAATTTCGCCTCCTGGGACAGCCCGCGTCTTTTTTAAAAATCCGTGGGTGATAACAATAATCTTGTTCCAGAAGAAATATAAAAACCTGTGTTCAAAAGTATGGAATCCACAACGAAGTTCCCGGATCTTCCCCCGCAAAATATCAGCATGTGGACGTTTCAAATTTGGCCCTTCTTCCTCAAGTCTGGCCATGATTGCCATAGCTTTTTGCCGGTGTTTCTCCGGCATTGTATCAAGGTAATCATCCACCGGCGATCGTTCAGCGCCCGCTTTTTTATAAAACTCAATTTCGTAATTTATCTGATTGCCCATTATTCCTTCTTTACCTACAAATCATGATAAATATCATATTTATAGTATATCACATATATGGTATATCGTCAAGGGCCGGGTTATCTTGGTTTTCCCGTTTTCGCGGTGGAATGCTACGCCATGTATAACCTTATAACCTGGCTGCGCCGCGGCAAAACCTGGGAGGAAGACTGCCAGACCCCGCTTGAAACCGTAAAACCGCCCGCCTGGCTGCTTTTGTCGCTTCCCCTTGTCCTGCCTGTGTTCTTTTACTATGCGCTGCGTGCCATAGACGCGCACAGCGTCCAATTCTTCTACGGCTGGCTGTAAACCCGCAAACTAAAAAGGTAACGCCAGACTTATGTTTTGGGTTTAGAGCCGCAAGGTAGCCCAGTCGGGGTCCTGACGAGGGATTTACCACGCGGGGGCCGGGTGCTCCAGCGCGTCGCCCCTTATCCTCGCCCTCCGCTGACTGCAAGCCCAAGTCGGGCTCCGGAAACCCCCGCGCGGCAAACCCCTCGTCACCCCTCCAAAAATCCGCCGCACATTACGTTCCCTAATTTCTTAACTCAGTGCTTCTTTAAATTTAGGGCAATCTGGTGACATAATACTTAAGTACAATCTGCTGCCAAGACGCACTTGTCAGCATAAAAACACCGGAACAGATATAGGTATTATGTCACCGGATTTCCGCCGATCTCCTTCCACTACAGCATAGTCTCGGGGTAATTTTCAGTGAAAGGAGTATTATGTCACCGGATTACATGGGGTAGTTATCTGCCTCCTCTCATAATTAAAGCTGCAAATGTTTTCTTAATCCAATTTGTAACTGTAGGATTTTTAATAGTCCGTGCACCCCAGCTTCTCATTATTGGGGACTGGCCGAGATAACGCGCCACTATTCGTAAACCCCTCCCCGGTAAACTTATCCAAAACATAGAGAACTCCTTACTGAACAGTATTAGAACAGATTTTTATAACCTCATTCCTAATCCTGAATTAACCACCGGCATTGACACCCAGACCTGCAAGCTTATTGTGCTGAACTCCAATCATTTTCTATAGTAAGCAGATTTTTTTGTTCCACGTCCATCATGAATGTGAATTTCCTCAAACCCCAATTTTTTTGCAGCTTTTTTAAAATATCTTCCAATTTGTTGTGAAGCAGGTCTCATTTTTTTAAATAATTCAAAAAAAACATTTTTATAAAAATCAGAGCCAACGCATCTGTAAGTTGGACCGCCAATCCAGTCCATTCCTAAAACATCTAAGGCACAAAAGGCAGATTCCTCCGACTTACCTTTATGGTCATTGCTTTTTAGGTAGTTGGAGATATCAATGATTAATAAACTTTCAGTGATACTTAGAACAGCGTTTTTGTCTAAAGATATTTCATATTTACCAAGTGATTTAGTTTGCTTAAGTTCTATCTTCATAATAAACCTCTTTTTTTGCACACATATATTGAACGTATACTTAATATAATAGCATTACGTATAAATAATGTCAATATTGATGTTTACTGTATAATATATTGCATTTTGATACGTATAATTATACGTATATATCAGATAATAACAGTAAATATAATCAAATCATTTTTTTCTTAAACCATTTAAAAAGTAATCTGATCTGGTCGAGTAGGGCTTCATGACCCGTTCCCTCCTTACAAACCCAATTTCCTTGCCGGCTCTCACCCTCCGATTACTTTACAATCCACATAGCCAGTCGGCGCTCTGCATCGCAGTCCCCTGGATTCTGATATAATTCCACTAAGCAGCAGAGCGGCTTCGCTCAACGTGTTTAACGGTTTTGTCCAATTTTTTGATAAACTTACTTGGATTTATGATTGATGTCAATTAGGGGAATAGAGGAAAACAATGAAAAGAATTTTATTATCATTACTGTTAGTTTCTTCATTTGCGGCAACCAGTTATGCGCGCGACCAGATTGAAAAAGCTTCCGGTAAAATAACCGACGATATTATTGAAAGCACAAAGACCTGGGGGGCAAGCATTGCAGTAATGCCGTTTCGCAATCCCGACGACGAGGTAAGCAAGCTTGGGAGACTTATCTCGGATGCGGTCAACGATAACATGGTCAAAAGCGGAAAGTTTACGGTATTGGACCGCGGTTTCGTGTCGAAACTCCTGGGTGAAATTAAGTTTAATGTGACCGGCTTCACCGACCAGACGGCTGCCCTCCAAGTGGGCAAATTCGGTGGAGCCGGGTTTGTGCTGGTAGGAACTATTGAACCTTATGGGGAAAAGAAATTGATTATTCACGCGCGGCTCATCCAAACCGAAACCTCGGCGATCGCGGGAAGCGCGAAGGCGGAAGTTAAATTTGATGAGGACATGAAAAAACTTTACGAACAAAAAACCTCTGTTGATTCGATTATTTCCGCGATGCTTCCCGAAGGGAAAGTCACTGAGGACGCGGTGTTCTTAAATCAAAACGGAAAAAACGGCTGCAGGTGGGTGGAATCACATTCTGTCACCCCCGTTATTACCGGCGAGCCAGCTACACGCGCCATGGCTGTTTCACTCGCCAGGCAAAAGGCTGTCGCACTTGTTTCGGGTTTCCGGCAGCCTGTTAAAATTGATTTTAAGGATTCTGCGATACAAAATCATCTTGAGAGCATTTTGAGGCTGACAAAAAGTCCGGTGATAGAAGAGGAAAAGATCACCAAAGAAGGGGTTTCAGGCAAAAACTACAAAATGGTCCTTCAGGCCTGCCTTAAACCGACCAGAGCAAACAAAGACAAAGAATTTAAAGTCGAGCTTTTGCTGAACCAGAACAGTTTTATTGAAGGACAGGAAGCCCGCACTCTTGTGGTTTCAAACCGCGACGCCTGGCTGTACATATACAGCGCTGATTTCGACGGCAATCTCAGCCGTGTTTTTCCCTTTTCGGAAAATTTATCCAATAAGATTGAAGCCGGCAAAGCATTTATTTTCCCGGACGAAAATCATCACCAGGCGGGTATTTCACTAATCGCCCAGTTACTAAAGGGAACCGACAGCTCCGTGGAAACTTTATTGGTGGTAGCTATTAAACGGGATGTGGGGGAATTGATCAATGATATAAAGACAAGTTCCGGGCTGTTTGACGCTCTCGATACGTCCGGCGACGAATGGGCAAATGATATCCGGGTTTACACCATTCACAAATAATAGTTACCATCCCGGCTGGCGGCTAATCTGTGGCAGGCATCAAAGGGCGCTCCCAAGTGCCGGGGGTTTAGTGAGTTAGTTCATTTCGGGAGAATAAAATGAAAAATGTAAAGAGTTTCGTTCTTTTGTTTGCCGTGATCTTGGCAGCGGTTGGGTGCTGTCTGGCAGTTTCCGTAGGCAATGAGGCCGGCGGCGCGACTGACACCGGGAAAAATAGTGGCGTAGTCAGATTTCGCTGGGCCGCCGGTAAATCGCCAGTGCTCAACGGCCTTGTGCGCACTTTTGAGGACGAGGGCGAGATGAGCGGCCCCATGGGGGTCGCTTTCTCGCCGGATGGCAAATACGCGCTGTCGGGATGCAACACCCTCAAGCTCTGGGACATAGCCACAGGCAAACTGCTGCGCACTTTTGCGAGAAGTGGTGGGGCTGGGAACAGCGTCGCTTTCTCTCCGGACGGCAAATACGCGCTGTCGGGAAGTTATCATGACAAGACCCTCACGCTCTGGGACATAGCCACGGGCAAACTGCTGCACACTTTCGAGGGGCATGGGCACAGTGTGACCAGCGTCGCTTTCTCTCCGGACGGCCAATACGCGCTGTCGGGAAGTTATGACAAGACCCTCAAGCTCTGGGACATAGCCACGGGCCAACTTGTGCGCACTTTCGAGGGGCATGGGAACAGTGTGACCAGCGTCGCT